>NZ_JAQISM010000003.1:0-82346 GCF_027919975.1 Psychrobacter sp. ANT_H3
AAAAAACTATTTTATATATCCTTAATACATAACTTAACAGCTAGGTATTGTTGAGATGACTTATTAAAGCTATGATTATTACAGTTCATGTTATCGATGCAGGATTGCTAGAGAAACATGGGCTTTTATAAATGAACTTAATATCATAAAAATTAATAATCACAAGGATGAGATGATTATGACTATTGCAAAGAATATTGAAGTAAGCAGCACCTCAGAAACAAGTTTTGAAGACGCTATTCAAAAAGGCGTGGCGCGTATCGCCAAAACCGTTAACAATGTTCAAGGTGCTTGGGTAAAAGAGCAGAAAGTTGGTATTACCGATGGTAAGATTAATAAGTATCATGTCATTATGATTGTGAGCTTTGTCATTAATGAAGATACTGACCTTAGTTAATCATTATTAACAGTGCCAAATTACTTATAAACCTGATTTATTAAAAAATAAAAAGCCTGTGTATGCAGGCTTTTTTTATGTCTTTTAACCCGTCATAAAACAAAGATTTACTCATAGAAATTTCTTAACATTATAGATTGAGGTAGATGTAGTAAACTGGTCGTTTGATATTTTTAACATGATTTTTTTAACAAAGTTTTTATAAATAGAGAAAGCTATGGCAGTTGATTTTACCAATACCTTGATCGTTGCGATATCAGCAACCGCTTTATTTGATTTATCAGAGTCTGAAAATCATCTGATAGCACTATTGCAGCAGCGACCTAGCGAGGCGATTAAAGAGTTCCGCGACTATATGGCTGAGCGCGAGAATGATTCGCTCAGCATTGGAGCCGGCTATCCGCTTATTAAAGCATTGTTAAATTTGAATAATTATTGCCATGATTGCGAGGCGCAGGACGCAGGTGTCGAGACGCCATTGGTAGAAGTGGTTATCGTCTCAAAAAGTAGCCCTGATACAGGTATTCAGGTGCTTAATGCAATTCGTGAACATGGTTTAACCATTTCTCGCTCGGCATTTATATCCGGAAGCCCTATAGCGCCTTATATTAAAGATTTTAATGTGGATTTGTTTTTGACCACCAATC
The DNA here is from genome assembly GCF_027919975.1 of Psychrobacter sp. ANT_H3. Taxonomy (NCBI): domain Bacteria; kingdom Pseudomonadati; phylum Pseudomonadota; class Gammaproteobacteria; order Moraxellales; family Moraxellaceae; genus Psychrobacter; species Psychrobacter sp. ANT_H3. The sequence goes on from NZ_JAQISM010000003.1 coordinate 1,045, forward strand.
GTGATGACGCTCAGCAAGTTGCCGATGCCAATATTTGTGCCTGCGCGATATTAGATGCCACACCAGTAAATACCTATGAGCTCGATACTGGGCAGCTGCGTATCGCATTTGATGGTGATGCGGTATTGTTTGATGATTCAGGTGAGCTGCTTTATAAACAAAAAGGGTTGCGGGCTTTTCATGAGCGTGAAGCCGAAATGCGGGATTTGCCGATAGAAAAAGGACCTTATGCAGAACTGTTGATTAAGCTGTCAAAAATGCAAGAGCGATTGCCTGCAAGCTTGCATACTTCTCCCATGAAGATAGCATTAGTCACTGCCCGTAATGCCCCTGCGGACTTACGGGCGATTAAAACGCTACGTGATTGGGGGGTCGATCTCGATATGGCGTTTTTTTTAGGTGGACTTGAGAAAACATCGGTGCTAAAAACCTTTGCGCCGCATATTTTCTTCGATGATTCGGTCAAGCATATCGATGCTGCTCGTAGTTTTGTGCCGACCGCTTTGGTACCTTATCATTCGACCTCGTTACTTCATGCCAATAGTATTCTGACGGCTGATAAAGACGCGTCGTTATTGTCATTTAAACCTGTAGAAAACCCACTTGTTTCTGTCAGTCGTTGATAGTGTTTTTATAAAATGTAGCGCTTATATAAAATTAAGAGGCTTAAAAAGGTAATACCTAATATGAATTGGCAGCAATTATTAACCTTGGTGATGGAGCGGATTAAGCAAGTCATCGGCTTATATGCATTTGTGCTCATACCCATGTGGGGCATGTATGTGCTGAATGAAGCGGTGTTTTTTGGTCTATGGAATATTTTTGGTATTGTGCCACGAGCATTAGACGTTGGCAGTATGATTGGGGTGTTTGCATCATGGACAATGCACGGCAATTTTTCCCATTTATTGGGCAATACGTTAACGCTATTACAAATTCTGTTTTTGTTTGGGCTGTTTGAAAATAATGCTTATCGTACGATACTCAAATTAATCGTGGCGTCGGGATTGGTGACTTGGGTGCTTGGCTCGCCTTTGTCTATCCATATTGGCGCGTCGGGGCTGTGTTTTGCGATGCTTGGTTATATGATAGGCGGCGCAGTATTTGCGAGGCGCTGGGGCTACTTATTGGCTTGTATCGTGATGGGGACGGGCTATTGGTTGACTATTAAACAAGGTTTAATGCCGCAGCAAGGTATCTCATTTGCGGCGCATTTTGGTGGGCTATGCGCCGGTTTGTTGTTGGGTGCAAATTCTAAGCACGCCTATACCAGAGTAAATAATCGTCGTTAATTTTATTTTAGGCACATATGTTAAGACAGCCTGTTCAATCAAGTACGGAGATATTTATAAATAATTTTGTAAAACCCAATAAGTGGGTTATTTCTTATTGATACAAACATTGATATATAGCGGGTCGCTCTTTTCTAAAGCTCGCCACTTGGTGGTTTGCTTTACATGCTCATCGATACTCAGCTTGCTGCCTTTTTCTTGTAGCACATAATCTGCACGGGCAGGGGCGGCACAGTCAATCACTTGTGGTACTTGCTGCACACTTCTACGTCTTTCAAACAAATACAAATTGACCAAGTAAATATTTGGCGCATCGGCGTTGGCACGAGCGTGTCCGCTATCAGCGGCGATAAAGCGTAATGTTTGTGGTTTAACATATGACCAAGGACGAAACCACGTGCCTTCTTCAACTTTTTTGACCACATGAACGCCTTCTGGAAGCTGGGCGACCTGCTGACCAAACCAGCTATACTCTTGGCTTATTTGAAAGCCAAAAATACCGATGGCACCAAATAATGGAATAAGCCATCTTGGTGCTTTTTTACCGGCAAGTTTACTCAGGTGAGTGATAACCAATGCTATCCCAGCCAAACCAAACCCAGCGGCTATGGTCGCGATAAACTCAAAAAGCATAAGACTTTTCCTTAACGCCATTAGCGCATTTAATACCAATTATTAAAAACAAACCTACGATTACAAGTATGTTAAGTGCATTCATTATGTCACTTATGATCATGTTTCTCATTATTTTTACTTTTAAGAGCGATGGATAAAAAAATCACTCACAAGCAGCTGCTGCCTGTGAGTGATATATTATCGTAAAAAAACAGTTATCATTTGCACATCATTTTTTAGCTTATATCGAAGCTTAGTGATCGATTGCGCCGCCAGCGCCGCGTGGCGAACGGACGCTTTCAACCAACTCTTGGATATGGGCTGGTGGTGGCGCAGTCGCATAAGAAACAGCGAAGGCAACGATGAAGTTAAGTAATGCACCAATCGCACCAAACGATAGTGGCGAGATACCAAATAACCAATACTCTTCGGTATCAGGGAAGTTTGCCGTACCAGTGATAAAGAACCAGCCTTTAAAGACAAAGATATAAACCAAGATACTAATCAAACCTGTGAGCATACCAGCGATGGCGCCCAAGTTATTAATACGCTTCGAGAAAATACCCATCATCAATGCAGGGAATAGTGATGCACCCGCAATACCAAAGGCTAATGCAACGACCTGTGCGGCAAATCCTGGGGGATTAATACCGAGCCATGTCGCAACCACAATCGCGATAGCCATCGTAATACGCGCGACTTTTAGCTCGCCTGCATCAGTAATGTTTGGATTCAGGTTACGCTTGATTAAGTCATGACTGATCGCAGATGAGATTGCAAGTAGTAGACCAGCTGCCGTTGAAAGCGCTGCTGCCAAACCACCGGCGGCGATAAGACCGATAACCCAACCTGGTAGCTGTGCAATTTCTGGGTTAGCCAATACTAAGATATCAGCGTTGACGTCAAGCTCGTTACCTGCCCAACCTCTATCGACAAACACACCATCACGCTCTAAAGCATGCTCAGCTTTTGCTTCTTCAACCGTTGTAGTAGCGGCAGCAACATCACCACCGTCAGCGGTAGCTGCAGCCAATGCAAGCTCTGCTGCACCAAGTCCGCTATCGCTATATAACTGAATACGACCATCGTTATTTAGATCGTTATATTTAATAAGACCGGTATCTTCCCATGTTTTCATCCAATCTGGACGTTGATCATATTCGATCGCAGGGGCATCAACACCTTGTGGATAAATAGTATCGATTAGGTTTAAACGTGCCATCGCACCTACTGCCGGAGCAGTAAAATAGAGTAGTGAGATAAATACCAAGGTCCAACCAGCTGTCCAACGGGCGTCAGCAACTTTAGGAACCGTGAAGAAGCGAATGATAACGTGCGGTAAACCGGCGGTACCAATCATCAGTGATAAAGTAAATAGCACCATGTTTAGCTTGTTCGGCACGTCAGCGGTATAAGCGGTAAAGCCTAAGTCGACGACGATTTGGTCAAGCTTGGTTAAAATAGGAATGCCTGCTTCAACATGGTTTGAGAATAAACCAAGACCTGGAATCGGGTTACCCGTTAATTCAAGTGAGATAAAGACGGCAGGAATGGTATACGCAATCATTAGAACCACATACTGCGCAACCTGTGTGTAGGTAATCCCTTTCATACCACCAAGTACGGCGTAGAAGAAAACCACAACCGCCGCAATAATCAGACCAGTGGTGTTATCAACTTCTAAGAAGCGTGAGAATGCCACACCAGCACCGGTCATCTGACCGATAACATAAGTGGTTGAAGCAATAATCAAACAAACAACGGCAATCATGGCCGCAGTCTTAGAATAAAAACGGTCCCCAATAAAGTCAGGAACCGTGAACTTACCAAATTTACGTAAGTAAGGCGCTAGGAGCATGGCCAGTAGAACATAACCACCTGTCCAGCCCATTAAATACGTTGATGCCGCATAGCCGCCGGTTGCAATAATACCTGCCATCGAGATAAATGACGCCGCACTCATCCAGTCAGCGGCGGTTGCCATACCATTCATAACAGGATGTACACCGCCGCCAGCAACATAAAACTCACTGGTTGAACCTGCACGTGCCCACCAAGCAATACCGAAGTATAAAGCGAATGATAGACCTACAAAAATAATATTAATCGTAAATTGACTCATAGGGCTATTCCTCGTCTACACCATATTGTTTATCTAGTTTATTCATGCGCCATGCATAGAAGAAGATTAGAGCGATAAAGACGATAAGAGCCCCTTGTTGTGCAAACCAAAAGCTTATATCGGTACCGCCTACTCTAATACCTGACAATAATGGACGTAGTAAGATGCCAAAACCATAAGAGACTAAGGCCCAAATGACAAGGCTAACTTTAATGAGACGGAGATTGGCACGCCAATAACCTGATGAATCGTTGTGGTTCTCCATAGGACAACTCCTTTTGTCTAATATAAAAACAAGGTCACTGATTTGAGTCTGACAAGTCATTTTGCTTTAGTGTTTGTGCTACTACAAAAAGCAGTGTGACACTCAGTCCATCTTATAACCATAAAAACGGTAGACGAACGGCTAAAGCAGAATGATCAATCAGGATAAGTAACCCAAAATTATCAACATATGAGCAAATTTTTTTCAATGCTAGCGATACATACACTGATGTTAAGTTGCTGGGTACGACGACAGCATAAAATTTGCAGGATAAAATCAATATAAACCGGTTAAGAATTCATTCTTTCTTTATCTATTAACAGAGATGAAGAAGTTTTTATTAAATTAAGCGGATATAAATAGTGATATTTAAATAGGAAGGTCGGTATTGGCTGACAATCCTCTGTCTTATCATTCATATCATCTTCCCGATAATATGGCTTCAATACTTCAAAATTATTCATTCCAGTAAGTATTGCAAGCATTTTTTATAAACTTATTAGGAATATATACAATATTGACTTAATTAACAATAAATAAATTTTATTTACTTTATGTAACTAAATATTTGTTCCATAGAAACTATAGTATAACTTATGTTAGTAAAAGTTAATAAATCTCCTGTCTCTAATAGAATAGCCTACTAACACCTTATTAACGTTAAGGATTTATTCTTATGGCTATATTAATAGCTATAAGTTAAAAATAGCATTTATTTCAAAAATAAGAATCAAGAACTCATAAGCAAACGTTATATTGCCAAGTTTTTTTACAATAAATAAGCGTTATATAAAGATAGTCATACTTTCATCACTATGAATCAGTCTTAAAAGTTTTTCATTATTATTTATTTATAACAATAGATTTTTTATTTAAAGTATTTTACTCGTCAAAAGTTTATAGATATTAAAGGTTCTAAATAAAGGATTGAAATAGTTAAATAATCGCCAGTCAGTTAAAATACGCCAACATGATATGGGTGATTTCATTGCCACTTTATTGCTTAGCTTTCCAGTACTGTTAGAGAGGTCAGGAGAGAACAAAGCGTCATAAGAGGGTAGACAGTCACATTAATTAATAACATATGTTAAAAATATAGAAAGTCAGTCAGGGAAATATAGTATGAATGAAGGCATAGCAGGTTGGTTTAATAGCATCGTTAATTACGGTGTTAGTATTATTTGGGGTAATAATGATTGGTTAATCGCCAGCAATCCATGGTATGGCTTGTTGATGTTTGTCTTGATTGGTGCCGGTCTTTATTTTACCGTTGCTACGCGTTTTATTCAATTTCGTCACTTCGGTCATATGTGGCAATTATTACGGGTGTCAAATCAAGGGCGTAAAGATGGTGGTATCAGCTCATTTGAAGCGCTGATGACATCCTTAGCAGCGCGTGTCGGTACGGGTAACTTGGCAGGAGTAGCCATTGCTATCTATCTTGGTGGACCAGGTGCCGTATTTTGGATGTGGATGACGGCGATCGTGGGGATGTCGACCAGTTTTATCGAGTCAACCTTAGCGCAAGCCTATAAAGTGCCGCATAATGACAATGTTTACCGCGGTGGACCGGCTTACTATATCGAAAAAGGTTTGGGTAAGCGCTGGCTTGCGATATTTTTCTCGCTTTGTTTGTTGGTTGCTTTTGGTTTGGCATTCAACGGCGTGCAGTCAAATACCATTGCGCAAGCGACCAATGAAGCCTTTGGTGTGCCAACATGGATGACAGGTTTGGTATTGGTGCTACTGGTTGCGCCAGTGGTATTTGGTGGTTTGCGTTCGGTTGCGCGTATCGCGGGTAAAATCGTGCCGGTTATGGCGATTCTTTATATCTTATTGGCGCTTTATATTATTGTTACCAACTTTAGCGAATTCCCAGCGGCGATTGCCTTGATTGTAAAATCGGCCTTTGGCTTTGAGCAGGCAGCGGGCGGTGTGATTGGTTATGGTATTGCGCAAGCAATGATTAATGGTATCAAGCGCGGTCTATTTTCTAACGAAGCCGGTATGGGCTCAGCGCCTAATGCGGCAGCAACGGCAAAAAGCCATCCTGATCATCCAGCGGTGCAAGGTTTTATGCAAATGCTGGGTGTGTTTATGGATACGCTGGTTATCTGTACCGCAACCGCTGCTATTATTATCCTCTCTGGCGTTGTCGACCCGAGTGTCGAGCAAGAGGGTATTCAGTTAACCCAGTTAGCATTGTCGCAGTATGTGGGTGATATGGGCGTGATTTTCGTCGCGATTGCTATTTTCTTCTTCTCATTTACCTCTATCATCGCCAACTACAGTTATGGTGAGTCTAATCTTGAATTTATCTCTGGCGAGAAAAATGCCAAGGTCATGATCATGATTTTCCGCTTTATGGTTTTGGGCATGGTGTTTGTCGGCGCAATTGCGAGCTTACCTGCTATTTGGAACTTCGCTGACTTATCGATGGGTCTAATGGCACTCGTTAACTTAATAGCGATTTTAATCTTGTCACCCGTAGCGCTGCGCATATTGCGTGATTACGAAAGACAAATCAAAGAAGGTAAAACGGGCGATCAAATCAAGTTTAATCCCGATGACTTTGTGAAATTAAAAGATGAAGCCAATCGTGATGCGTGGACGGACTAGCCTTTATCCGTAAATCAAGATATTGAGCCATTAAAGATACAAACATTAAAAAACCGCCCTTATAATTAAGGGCGGTTTTTTATTGCAGAACAATTAATTATTTACAACAACAGTTATCTCAAACATGGTTTACATGTTTGGATAGTTAGGACCGCCGCCGCCTTCTGGCGTCACCCAAGTAATGTTCTGCGACGGATCTTTAATGTCACAGGTTTTACAATGCACGCAGTTTTGCGCATTAATCACAAACTTAGCGCCTTCGGCATCTTTTACCACTTCATAAACGCCCGCTGGACAATACAGACGCGCAGGCTCAGCATATAGGGGTAAGTTAATAGAGATAGGCACTGTTGAATCAGTCAGTTTTAAATGCGTTGGTTGGTCTTCAGCGTGGTTGGTATTAGAGACAAATACTGACGATAATTTATCAAATATCAATTTACCATCTGGCTTAGGATAGGTTGGCTGGTAGGCATGAGCCGCACGTTCTAGCTGATCGTAGTCAGGAAGATTGTCGTGTAGGGTAAATGGCATTTTACCTTTCAACAAGTTGTGCTCGATAAAGGTAAACGCGCCGCCCATAAACAGACCCATGCGATGTATCGCAGGCGAGAAGTTACGCGACTCGTAGTTGTCTTGGTACAGCCATGACTCTTTATACATAGTGGTATAAGCCACTACTTCGTCATGCTCACGACCAGCTTGTAATGCTTCGAAAATTGCCTCAGCAGCTAGCATGCCTGACTTCATAGAAGTATGCGTGCCTTTAATCTTCGCAGGGTTCAAGAATCCAGCATCATCACCGACCAACACGCCACCTGGGAAGGTGAATTTTGGTAATGAGTTTAAGCCGCCTTTGGTCAACGCACGTGCGCCGTAAGAGATGCGCTTACCGCCTTCTAATACGTTTTTGATGACAGGGTGGGTTTTTAAGCGCTGCATCTCATCGAATGGCGACATATATGGGTTGTGGTAAGACAAGTCAGCGACAAGACCAAAGCTTACTTGGTTGTTCTCATCGAAATATAACCACCAACCACCAGTAGAACCTGTCTCGGTCAATGGCCAACCAAGACCGTGCATGACCACACCTTGCTCGTGTTTTTCAGGTGCAACTTCCCACAGCTCTTTTAGACCAATACCGTAATGCTGAGGGTCAGAGTCTTTATCAAGACCGAAACGACTGATTAAGCGTTTGCCCAAATGACCGCGGCTACCTTCAGCGAAGATAGTGTACTTGGCAAGCAGCTCGTAACCAGGCTCAAAGCTGGCCTTGGCTTCGCCACTGGCAGCCACACCCATATCGCCAGTCAAGATACCACGTACTGAACCGTCATCGTTGTATAGAATGTCAGCAGCAGGGAAACCTGGGAACATCATGACTTCAAGCTCTTCAGCCTGTACAGCCAACCAACGAACCACATTGCCTAATGAAACAATATAGTTGCCATTGTTGTGCATTGGGGCTGGAATAAGAGGGTCGGGAACCTTGGTTGAACGAGTGGCTGAATTCAAGTAGTAGAAGCGATCTTCAGTGGCTGGCACGTTTAATGGTGCGCCTTTTTCTTTCCAGTCTGGTATCAGCTCGTTTAAAGCACGTGGCTCGATGACCGCGCCAGATAAGGTATGCGCACCAAATTCTGAGCCTTTTTCGACCACACAAACCATAAACTCATCGTTACCAGCTTCGATAGCGAGCTGACGTAGACGAATGGCGGCAGACAAACCTGCAGGACCACCACCGACGACAATGACGTCAAATTCCATCGACTCACGTTCGATTTCAGGCTCTGCGGCGACCGGTTCTACGACAGGCTCAGGTGTTTCTTTTAACACAGGAGCGTCTACCACAGAAGCAGCAGCTTCTGTCGCTTCAACTTCAGCGGCTTCTTCAGTCATGGCGACTTCTTTAGCTTCTACAGTTGCCGTTTCTGCTACTGGTGTATCAGTATTTACGGTATCGCTACTTACGATGTCACTATCAACGACTGGCGTTTGATTGTCTTGCATACCTACTCCTAAACTTGTAGTGGCTTATCTCAGGGCATCATTAGCTTAACAATTGAATAATAAGGCTTGCGGCGCTAACGTTACTCAGACATATGGCTGCCCGATAAAAACTGTCTTTGCGGCATCAATTGACGACGTTAAGATTAAAAATATCCGATATAAAAAATATCAACCTACAACGTAAAATGTGTCATTAATACAACACCCACTGAACCATTTGAAATAAAAAATCGTTACTCATTATAAAAGAAAAGTCCTACAAACACGATACGCATTTCTGGGTATCAATGTTAAGGTAAGAGTGACTGAGCAGGGGTACAATGACGATAGGCTTTCATCATACCCGAAACTAAAATTTATAGTAATAACAGATTTGCCAAACTTTGATTACTAAATAAAGGATTTTATGATGAATGATAACAATAAAAGTGTCGATATCGCTGCTGAAAATAACGCTCAAGCCCCACATGATATAGCGTCCGAGCTTAAAAATATGGATGCGCTTAGCCAGTATTTTAAGTCGGCAGCCGGCATACGTGAAGGACGCGCCATACCGCCTCTTGAGAAATGGCATCCTGAACAAGTAGAGGATATGGATTTGACTATCAAAGCCAATGGCGAGTGGTGGCACGAAGGCGTGCACATGACCCGGCAGTCATTAGTCAATTTATTTGCCACTATCTTATGGAAAGAGGAAAATGCTGGCAAGGTTGAGTACTTTTTGAAGACACCGGTGCAAAAGCTGCGTATTCAAGTAGAAGATGCACCGTTATTGATTAACGATGTCGGTATCGTTGATGAAGACGATAAGCGCTGGCTGGAATTTACCACCACCACGGGTGATGTGGTGCGTTTAGATGATGAGCATACTATTAGTCTGCGTGCTTATATACCTGAAGACGATACCAGTAATATTAATGCTAGCAGTATTTATGATAATTATAAAAACGAAGAAAATAAACCCTCAGAAAGCGATACCCAAGTTCGTCCTTATATGATGGTACGAAATAACTTGCACGCGCTGATTGGGCGTAACGCCTTTTATCATTTAACGGAAATTGGGGAATTGACAGAGCGTGATGGTGAGACGATACTAACGCTGCAAAGTGGCGGTAAGTCTTATGCATTATCAATGCCATTCAGTTAAGCATAAAACATATTTAGCATCCGATAATATTTAACATCTATATAAAAACGGCGGTAAGATAGCAATGAAAATTGCCGTAAAAGCAGCTCCAAACAATACAAGCTATGAGAGCCTTGATACAGCCTCACTGATATTTACCAATCATAATACGAATATTAAAAAGGTTATGTCGAATAATAGCGTGATAAATAATGCGGTTAAAAATGATCGCAGCGCGCCAATAGGCTTGTTTGATTCGGGCGTTGGAGGGTTGTCGGTTTATCTACACTTGGCTCAGCAATTACCGCATGAACGTTATGTTTATTATGCCGACACCTTGCATGTGCCGTATGGCAATCGCGATAGTGAAGATATTAAGGCGTTGACGCTGACAGCGGTAGAATGGCTATACCAACAAGGCTGCAAGCTTATCGTTATCGCCTGTAATAGCGCCTCAGCTTATGCATTAGAGACCGCCAGACGCTGTTATCCGCAGCTGCCTATTGTCGGTTTGGTACCTGCTTTAAAACCTGCGGTCTTAGCCAGTAAAACCGGTCATGTCGCGGTATTAGCAACGAAAGCGACTTTAAATGGGACGTTACTTAACGATGTCATCACTAACGTTGCCAGCCCCCATGCCACCAAAGTAACCAAGTATTTTGACCCAAAATTGGTTCCGTGGGTCGAGTCAGGTATGCCAAAAGACAGTAAAACCGCGCAGGATTTACGCCAACAATTGCATCTATTCACCCAAGATGGTATCGACCAGTTGGTATTAGGCTGTACCCATTATCCCTTTTTTAAAGCGTTTTTACGCCAAGAGATTGCAGAGCAGCAATTAGCGATACAAATTGTCGACTCAGGGCAAGCAATCGCTGAGCGCGTCAAGCAACTGTTGTTAACAAACCAGTTGTTGGCGTTGCCCGCCGAGGTTGCAGCTGATGAGGCGTTAAAAGATAAGGCAACAAGGGTGAATCTATCGCCGCCATTGACCTTTTATGCGACCAAATATGATGAGAAGTTAGGTGTGGTGATACAGCATTTGTTAGGTCCGCAGACTGATATACACTATTACCTTTCACCTTAAGCGGCTTTGTTTTATCCTAAGAAGCATTTTTTATCTGCTCAATAATCAGCTAGCTGTTATAATCCCGCAATATATTAATGGAATTAGTAATAAACTAAACGCATCTCAGTAATATTGTGCTAGGCTAGTATTTGCTAAACAGAATATTTGAGATGCTCCTGATTTCGTTAGCAATTTATTTAGCAATTGATATGACTATTATTTATATCACTACCTAAGCTTAGAGGTGATTGTGCCAAACCGTCGCTATCATATTCACGTCATATGCGCTGACAACGACCAGCTGTTGGTTTTAGACAGTGTGGCGATGTTTTTTCAAGCCCGCGCATTTTTAACTTATGACGTTTCTAGCAAATTACCGAAAGCGTCGTTATATGGGCGCCAGTGTATCGATGCCTGTGATTATGCGCTGATGATTATCGGTGATAGCTATGGTACGGCGCAAAATACCGGTGTTAGTCAAATGCATTTGAGCTACCTCAATGCCAAAGCCAAGCTCAAACCCTTGCTAATATTGGTCAAGAGCCACCATAATGAGGTCAATATCAGTCGGCAGCTGCAAGAATTCACCAATATGGTGACCAAAAAAGCCGATAAAATTTATTATTATGAGACCGAAAACGATATCGAGCAGTTGCTTATTCAAGCCTACTATAAAATGGTCGCCAATCATGGGGTAGAAGATGGCTGGGTAAGAGTCAGTGACGAGCTGATGAAAGCGAATAAATCGGCACTTACTGAAGAGATGTCTGCTAGCTTTTCGACCAATAGAGGGTCTAAACAAGCTCAAGAACATCCAGTTATTATTAATCATCTTACCGCTGATAGTGTCAGTAAACCCATCATACTGACCGAAACTTTTGAGGTTCAATATAAAGCGCAAGCCTATGAGGGTGGTAATTTAACCGATGTGACCAGACCCATGATTTTGTCGTGGCAAGAGGTGCTAGTCACCTTGATGAAAATACCGGCGACCTTTTCAAGCTATGGTTTGCAGAGCGCTATCAATCGCTTAATCGCTACGAGAGCTGAGGCAGATATCAAAAAGGACATGCCAAACGTTCATGCTGTGGCGCGCTGTCAGATTTCTCAAGATGATTTAAATCAATTGCAGCGTCAATTGGTAGCGGCGAACTGGATACAATTAACCACTTATGGCACGCGGGTCACCCAAGAGCTATGGAAACTCACCTACCATGCAAAAAGTCTATTGGCCGATAAAAAGCCAAAAATAGACAATCAGCCGTCGCTGCCTCTGAATTAACGCCACGTATCACTCTTATTATTAATAAATATCTTATTCAATTTATAATCAGCTAGGTTTATCTATAAAAGCCTGATTGATGGCTGCCTCTAACGATTTAGCTGTTACATTTTGCGCTCTAAATAAATTTTAAGATGCCCATGGCTACGTTTTGTAATACAAAGCATACGTCTCAATGGTTGTGAAGCTAGGCAATACCCGTAATAATGAAGCTGATAAGCACATAACAATATTGAACAACTAGGGAGAATAAATAATGAGCAACTCTAAAAAAGATACATTAAACACTGAATTAACCAGCTTGGAAGAGAAAATGCACGAAGCAAACCAGTTTCATACCTTGGAAGAGCAAGTAGCCGATATGAAGCGTCGCGGTATTGATCCGACTCAAGCCTATAAAGATTTGGATAGAAAAGAAGAAGATGCCGATTGGGGCGATGCTACGTGGAAAGAAAATGGTAGATGGGAGCCAAAAACGCCTGCTGATTTAGATGAGAAAGCACGTGAAAACTGGGATGGCGACAACGGTAAACCAACCCCGCCACCGATTGTTTAGTAGCAGTTATTTGTAGAGATTATTTAATAACAACCATTTATTCTTAAAGCCTTAAATGTATTTTATAAAAAAAAGCCACGCTAATTTGCGTGGCTTTTTTGTTAGATGGCTAACGCTAGTAATTAAATATCATAGCTTTAACCGTTCATTTTAATATCTAACTAGGAACCTTCATCCACACGCACGAGTTTCACTGTGCCATCAGGACTGGTCACACGGCGATAGCGCGTATTGCTTGATGTTGATGGTTGTACGGAGTAAGTATTAGAAGTGGATTTAGGGCTAGTTTGCTGCTGAATCAATTGTCCCATACGGTCGGCAGGCGCAGGATTTAAAGGACGACTGTTTGCTGGCTGTCCATATTGGTTGCCATACTGAGAGCTGCCAGTAGCAGCGGTATTACCAATGATTGTGCGATAAAACTTCTGTCCTGCGCGTCCATCTGCTGGGAAGATACCATGGCTCGATTGATACTCTTGAATCGCAGTGCGCGTATTATCACCGATGATACCGTCGACTTCTCCAATGTCGTAGCCGGCATTTAATAATGCTTGCTGAATTGCTCTGGATTCTTGGCGACCAATACCAGGGTCATCAGTTGGCCAAGCGGTGATAAAGTCGGTTTTACTGCTATCTTCGCGTGTAATTAAATCCGATAAATGGGCAATCGCCAGTGCATAGCTTTCTGAGGCATTATAAGAATAAAAGGTATCGAAGTTTTTACCGACTAAGAAAGCGGGACCGTCAGGACCTGCAGGTAATAATAGACCGGCACTATTCAAATCAGACGGCAGTGGACTACCGTTCGCCAATGTCAGTCCTTGATTACGCCAATGGCTGATAGATTTTTTGTCTTTACGGTTCGATGCACCCCAAAATCCGCTTGGCAGTTTGACTTCATAACCCCATGGCTCGCCTGAACGGTAGCCACGTTTATCGAGGAAATTGGCAGTAGAGGCGAGCGCGTCAGGGACACTATTAACCAAGTCGCGACGACCATCACCATCGAAATCGACGGCCAATTCTAAAAAGGTACTTGGCATAAACTGTGTCTGTCCAAACGCACCAGCCCAAGAACCGGTCATATCGCTGGGTGCGATATCGCCGTTTTGCACAATTTTTAGCGCATTGGCGTATTCGCCTTGGAAATAGCTCTGACGACGATCAAAACAAGACAGCGTCGCTAAAGATTCAAACAAAGGCTTTTTCCCCAATGTCTGACCAAAGTTGGACTCCACACCCCAAACCCCTAATACGTGCTCGGCTTTGACACCATAGCGCGATTCGATGCGGCGTAGTGTGTCTGCCCATTGACGCTTGGCGCGGATACCATCTTCCACTCGTTCCGTATCGACAAGTGACGACAGATAATCCCAGACGTCCTTTTGAAATTCGGGTTGATAGTTTAACGACTGAATAACGCTAGGGTCAGGTTGGCTTGGGCGATAGTTATTAAAGGTAAAGCTATCGACGCCGCGGAATTTGCTAGAGTTCTTTAGACCATCTAAGCACTGTTGAAACTCGCTATTAGATAAGTCTGGCGCTGGTGGTCTGGCGGCTTGGGCCGTGCTGGCAAGACTGAGGCCAACCGCGATGCTAAGCAGCGATAAAGTGGAGAATGGAGTCAAACGCATGAGAATATCCTATAAACGTCAAAATTATCATTTAGAAATGGAGCAAGGCTAATAAAGCTAGTATTGACTTAGAGTAACCAATCTCAATAGTAAAGAAAAGGTGTCGAAGCACTCAGTTACTATAAATTGACGTGAGCGTGAGGTTAGAAGAGGGTTTAAGGTAAATATGGCATTGCACCATTTTAGAGAAGTCTCTGATTTTAGTGCGGGTAAGCGGTTTTGACAGCCATTTATTAAACCCTACTTTGCCAAAATCCCGTCCAACTCCTCAATAAAGCCATGAATACGCTCGGCATTTTTACCCAAATCGCTACCTCCAACCCGTGATTTACTGCGGATATCGACCAGGCGCTCGCTACCGTTATCAGTGATACGTACGATGACATCATCTTTAAAACCAAACCACATCGTCCTATCTGTCGCTTCGATAATTCCTTGGTTAGCATCAATATTTACCAGCTGCCAACCTAAATGATCGATGACTTGTTTGGTTGCCTCGACTAGCTCAGGTTTTGATTGGGGATAATTTAATTTTTGTAGTTCAGGGTAGGCGGCGCGCTGTTGGGTTGCTACTTCTACACCTGCATACTCAACTGGGTTTGGTGCATCAGCACGTAGTGGGGCAATGGCTACAAATTCAGGCGGGTTTACCAAATCGGTCGAAATATCATGAATGGGCGGCACACTTTTGCCCTTATTCAGCATGCTAAGCGGTATTGCAATAGCAATAGTAGACAGTAGCAGCGCCATTATCGTACTGCCAAGCGTCACTGTTTTGCGTTTAAATAGGATTTGCAACACCAGCAAGATAAGGGTGGCGATACCCGCAAACACCCCAAACTTAAAACCCGTAAATGCGGTACCTAAGTCGACGACACCATACTTATAAAGTGGACCGGGTAAAGCCACCAGTAAAAAAGCGCTTAAACTGACAAGGCTCACTAAGACTTTCATCGGCTCTCTCCGTTATTATTTGGTCGCTGCTTATTTTATCCTTACTTGCTGTGCTAATTAATCTTGGTTTTTATTCAATAGCCAAACATGCTCAGTTACCGATAGTTCGGCTGCAGAATTAAGGGTTGATGACTGGCTTTCAAGCTCAATAATTTCATAATTAGCATTATAATACTGCTGTAATTGTTCCTGACTAATCGAAAAAGGTGGGCCGTCTTTTTTACTTTGATCATAGTTCAGGGTAATTAATAGCTGTGGCGCATTATTGCTAAGCTTATATATTTGCTTACTATAATCAGGGCGCATGTCTGCTGGCAAGGCTATTAATGCTGCTCTATCATAAACGGCATCAATGTCGCCAATAGCTGTAGGACTCAGTGCAAAAATATCTGCTACCCATAAGCTAATGGTTTGACCAGCCAGCTGACCTTGATAGCGCTTTAAAGTTGAGCCATCAGCAGCGCTCGTAAACTCAGTAATGGTAGGGGTTATATTTTGCTCAATAAAGAACGCTTGTACGGCTGATTCGACCAGCTCAATGCCAACGACGTCATAGCCTGCGTGAGCCAGCCACACCATATCAACCGATTTACCGCATAAAGGTACCAGCACTCGGCTACCGATGGGCAACGCCAATGTAGAAAAGTGTTTGATTAGCTCAGGGTTGACGTCAGATTGATGAAAGCCAATACGTCCTTCCTGCCAGCGTTGTTGCCAAAATTTAGAATTCATACCATTATTCCTAGCCTATCAATGCTTTAAAGGTTTAACATTATCATACCGCCAAACGCAATAAAAAAGCCAAGCGTATCAACCCTTGGCTTTTATAGCGTCTAAAAATTACGGTAATCGTTTAGCTCACCATATACTGGCTAAATTCTTTGCGCAGCTTAGCAAGTTTTGGCGGTATGGCAAAGTTGCAGTAAGCTTGCCCCGGATTGCGGTTAAAAAAGTCTTGATGGGTTTCTTCGGCTTTATAAAATTCAACAGCAGGATGAACCTCTGTGACCACATTGAGACCCATGTCACGTAGTTTATTAATGGTACGGTCGACCGTTGGTTTTTGCGCTTCATCGGTATAGAAAACCACGCTGCGATATTGGCTGCCGACATCGTTGCCTTGGCGGTCCATGGTGGTGGGATCGTGAGTAGCAAAAAACACATCGAGTACCACTTCTAAGGGTACAATAGACTCATCAAATGCAACTTTAATTACTTCAATGTGGCCTGTATCACCGCCGCAGACCGCTTCGTAATTGGCAGAAACGGCATCACCGCCCATATAACCTGAAACGACAGATTGGACGCCTTTTACCGATAAAAATACCGATTCGGTGCACCAAAAACAGCCGCCGCCTAATATAATGGTTTGCATAATTGTTCCTATTATTCTAACGATAAAATATGCGCTAAATAGTGTGTTTAATAAATAGCCCTTATCTTAAAGGTATTTGATTAAAAAATTCGCTATTTAGCAATATACATTTAGCTTAGCAGGGCAGTTGCCCGCGATAAGTAACAAACAGTAATGTTATAATGGGCTTTTGCTATCTAAAAATGTCTTAAAAACTATTAATGCCATACTCTTTCATTATAGTTCCGTTATCAAAAGTCAAAGTTACATTATCAAAAAACGAACCACCATCAAAAAACGAGCCACCCCATGAGCGAAACCAAGCCAACTACTGTTGTTAATAACACCGTTAAAAACGATACCGTTAAAAACGACATCATTAAACATGACACCTTATTTACCACGCCACTCGATAAAGCGGCGCGTTTTTCTTTTGATGAGCAAGTGGTGGCTTGTTTTCCCGATATGATTCGCCGTAGTGTACCCGGTTATGGTCAGGTGCTAGCGATGTTGCCGATATTTGCCCGTCGCCATTGCAAATACCGCCAACAGGACAATAATGGGCAACGCGTCAGCCGTGTCTATGATTTGGGCTGCTCATTGGGTGCGGCAAGTATGGCGTTGGCAGGCGAGTTTGAGCCGCAAGATTTACAGATTAAAGCGATTGATATCTCACCAGCGATGACCACAGAAGCGAGTGCTTTATTAACGGAAAATTATCCAGCGCATAATATTGAAGTGATCACCGCTGATATTCGTGATGTTGAGTTTGAGCCATGCGATATGGTCATTCTTAATTTGACGCTGCAGTTTTTGCCCGCTGCCGATAGAGTGGCGGTATTAGAGAAAATTTATGCAGCATTAAGTGAAGGTGGGATTTTGGTATTAACCGAAAAAACCCATGCTTTTGATGAGCAGTACGATGCGTGGTTGGTTGAGCGTTATTACGACTTTAAACGCGCCAATGGCTATACCGAGATGGAAATCAGCGGCAAACGTAATGCGTTAGAAAACGTTTTGATTACTGATACCTTGGATGAGCATCATGCGCGTCTAGCGCAAGTGGGTTTTAAGCGTCATCTGACCTGGTTTCAGTTTTTAAACTTTGTCTCTATTGTGGCGTTTAAATAACACTTAATCAGCGCAAATTTTTCGCCAAATCGAAGTTTTTACCAGTGCTTTATCAATACGGTAGCCGCCCTTTATGCTTAATGACACTATCCTCCACGCTGAACGCGAATTATATTTGACCTTGCTAGCACTGGCGCAGCAGCAGCCGAGCGCTTATGAATGGCTAACGCGGTTACCGACATGGCTAGGTGATATCAAAAATAAAGCCAATTACGCTCACGCACCCGCTTATCAAGCATCGGTAGCACGATTGCCAGAAATAACAGTCAATGATGTCGACTTAGACAACGATGTCTTGACGGTTGCCGCTAATCTTAGCGACTCTGAGCGTAAACAAACAATGGCACTGTTAAAGCAGCTAATGCCGTGGCGGAAAGGGCCTTTTCAGATTGGTGGTCAGATTGGTGGTCGGATTGGTAGTGACGAGTCCGCTATAAAAATCGATACTGAATGGCATAGCGATTGGAAATGGCAACGAGTGTTGCCGCATTTAGGCAATTTAAAAGGTCGGCGCGTATTGGATGTGGGCGGTGGCTCGGGTTATCACGGTTGGCGGATGGCAGGCGCAGGAGCGGAGACGGTCATTATTATTGATCCGTCATGCCTATTTTATCATCAGTTTATGGCGATTCGCCATTTTGTCGGCGCGGCAGATGCTCATCCTTCAGGTCGTTATCGTACCCATTATATTCCGGTACCGCTTGAAGCCCTGCCGGAGCACAGTCAGCTGTTTGATACGGTATTTAGTATGGGCGTGCTCTATCATCGTCAATCGCCCTTTGAGCATTTGCAACAGCTAAAAGGTCAGTTGGTTAAAGGTGGGGAGCTGGTGCTTGAAACCTTGGTTATCGATGGCGATGCCAATACCGTCCTTGTACCGCACGACCGCTATGCCCAGATGAATAATGTCTATTTTCTGCCATCGGTCGATGCACTCATTGGTTGGCTAGAAAAAGCAGGATTTACCGAAGTACGCTGCGTCGATGTCGCTGTTACTTCTACCGCTGAGCAGCGCAAAACTGAATGGATGACTTATCATTCGTTGGCAGATTTTTTAGACCCTAATGATGCCAGCAAAACCATCGAAGGCTATCCAGCACCGAAACGTGCGACCCTTATTGCAAAAAAATAACTATTGCAAAGAAGGGATTAGACTGTAAACAGAAGATTAGAGCTATGAATCTCGCACAAGGCTGTCATTACTTTTAAATGCGATGTTTAAAAAAATCAGCAGTGTTTTGAGAAATAGCTATGGCAAATACCGATTAAATAAACCAGCGTTTAAATGCCATTTCTATTAAAACTTTGAGGATAAAACCAATAAAGCCTGCACCAAGAGCTAAAAACATCCAAAAAGTACCCGCGCGACCCGCTTCAGATTGTTTTGATAAGTCCCAAATGATAAAGAATAAAAAGGCAATAAAAATGGGCAATAAAATATACATACCCCAACTGGTGACGGTACTGGCGGCAATAGCAAACATGGTTTTATCCTATAGATGAAAGTGTAAAGTGGCGCACGCTCTGAGGCTTTTTTTATGATTTTTTATAAATGAGACGATAATGTATAGAAAAAGCAGGCGGTAACTGTTTTTCATTATAACGCGGAATAGAGCCGCTATAAATATTTCGCTAACGTCAGGCAACAGTAACGCTACAATCAGCCTAAACAACCCTGTATTTGCAGCCTATAATAGCCATCATCTCCTAAGCTATGCCTATCCAGCATAAAAGTGGCAATTTTAACGCTATTTTTGGTTCAAATAGTGCAATAGCGCCTAAAGGTTGTTATATTTATAGGTTACTTATTTTTTCTGCCTTATCTTATATTACCCCAATTTTTTGTTCATTTATCTGAGTTTATAGTCCTATGTCACAAGCCCAAATCGATACGCTCGCCTCACTGTTTGACAGTGCCATTGAAGTCCTAAAAACGAACGGCGAACTACCGGCTGATTGGCAAAACAACAGCCAAATTACGCGTACTAAAGATACCAGTCATGGTGACTTTGCGAGCAATATCGCCCTAACGGCTGCCAAAGCTGCGAAAGCCAATCCGCGCCAGCTTGCTGAAAAAATCGTCAACGCCTTGCCTGAAAATCAAAATATTCGTCAAGTAGAAATCGCAGGCCCCGGTTTTATCAACGTCTTTTTAAATACCGAAGCCAAATTTGCGGTGTTAGACGATATCTTTAAGTTGCAAGAACGCTTTGGTTTAAGCAAGAAATTTCAAGGTCAAAAAATCCAAGTTGAATTTGTCTCGGCCAACCCTACGTCTAGCTTACACGTCGGTCATGGTCGCGGCGCGGCTTTTGGCATGAGTGTGGCAAATTTGCTTGAAGCCATTGGTTATGACGTCACGCGTGAGTACTATGTCAATGACGCCGGTCGCCAAATGGATATTTTAGCGACCAGTACTTATTTGCGTTATCTAGAGGCCAACGGCGAGGCAGTCACCTTCCCAGTCAATGGCTATCAAGGCGATTATGTCAGTGATATCGCGCAAACGCTAAAAACCCAGCATGGCGACAGCTACGTTCATAGTTTTGCTGACATTGCAAAGGACGTAGCAGCAGATGCGCAGTTTGAAATAAATAATGATGGCGAAAAAGTACTGCTATCAGGCGATAAAGAAGCCCATATCGATGGTTTGATTGCCAATAGCAAAGCCTTGCTTGGCGCCGGTTATGAGCTGTTTTTAAATGCAGCATTGAGCAGTATTTTGGCTGATATCAAAGACGACTTAAATGACTTTGGTGTCCGTTATGAGTGCTGGTTTAGCGAAAGATCCATCGATAGCGAGATTGAGCCTGTTTTACAAATCCTTGATGAAAAAGGCTATTTATACGAAAAAGACGGCAATATCTGGTTTAAATCGACTGATTTTGGCGATGAAAAAGATCGCGTTGTGCGCCGTGCCAATGGTCAAAGCACCTATTTTGCCTCTGATATTGCTTATCATAAAAACAAGTTCGATCGCGGTTTTGATAAAGTCATTAATGTTTGGGGCGCTGACCATCATGGTTATGTGCCGCGCGTAAAAGCGGCATTGACGGCGCTTGGTATCGATGCCGACCGCCTTGATGTGGTATTGGTACAGTTTGTTGCCTTATGGCGCGGTAGTGAAAAAGTGCAAATGTCATCGCGCTCGGGCAAATTTGTCACCTTACGTGAGCTGCGCCATGAAGTCGGTAACGATGCTGCGCGTTTTTATTACGTCGCTCGTAAGCCTGAAGTGCACGTCGATTTTGACTTGGAGCTGGCCAAATCGCAAAGTAAAGACAACTTGGTTTACTACATTCAGTATGCGCATGCCCGGGTTTGCCGTGTGTTAGAAAAACTAGAAACCAGTGGTCTGCAAGTAGACGATATTACTGGCGCTGAAAAGCAAGCGTTACTAGTCGCACCAAGTGAAGAAGAATTGATTAAGTTACTTGCCGCTTATCCGTCAACCTTGCTACGCTCAGCGACAGGCTATGAACCGCATATCTTAACCAACTATCTAAAAGAGTTGGCGGCGTTATTTCATGGTTGGTATGATGGCAATCGCATCTTGCCGGTCAGCCTAACTTCAGGTGAAACACCAAGCCAAGTTGAGATGGATTTGATGCAAGCGCGTTTACGCTTATCTAAAGCCGTGCGTCAAGTATTGGCCAATGGATTGAGCTTATTAGGCTTGTCTGCACCGTCTAGCATGTAGTATAAAGGAAGACGGCTGTAGCCATTATTTGATGATAATTCTTCAATTCTAATCTAATCGACAGTGCTGATTCGATAAAGACAATTCGATAACGATAACTCGACAACGACAGATAATTCAGTAGGGAGAACGAGATCCATGTTAGCCAAAAAACCAAAAGGTGCCACTGAAAAACGCAAAACCAGTAGTGTGTCAGGCTTATTATGGATGTTTGTTGGGGCAGTATTGACGCTCATGATTGGGGTGTTTTTATACCTTTCACCCTTGTTTAACTTCAGTCCTGCGGGCAGCGGTGAGAGCACAGATGCTGATAGACAAGTTCAGCAACGAGTCAATACCGATACCGACAATGGTGATTATGAGTTCTATGATATTTTGCCAAATCAAGAGATGGCGACCATCCCTGATGAAGACTTTGGTGAAGGCAGTAGTAGTAGCCAATCCGGTCAAATCACTGATTTTGAGCCAGATGTAGTCGTTAATCAGCCAGAAAACACCGCGCCAAGTAATAATGATGCGGGTAATTTTGGTATCTCTGAGAGCACTACGATTGAGCCTAGTCGTAGCAACAACGCGAATAATGCAGCAAACAGCAGTAATGACGACGATATTGTCATCGTCGAAGAAGATGCAACTTATGATGGTACACCAGCTGCCAATAATACAGGCGCGGCTGCAAACAGAGCTAATACAGCGAACGCTAGCAATGCTAGCATTCAGCCAGCGAAGCCTGCGGCGACTTATATTTTGCAAATCAACAGCTTTGGTGATGCCGATGAAGCAGACCGGCGGCGAGCGCAAGTCTTGATGGCTGGTGTCGATGCTCGTGTAGTGAAAAACACTACCGGTAATGGCCTGCCTATTTATCAGGTGATTTCACGCCCGATGAATAATCGTCAAGCGGTTGCCACTGCTCAGCAGCGCCTGCAAAATAACGGTATTGATTCTATTATCGTTGAGCAGCGCCGTTAAACCTAAAGCATTGATAAAAAAAGCGTCAGAGGACGCTTTTTTTATCCCTTTTTTTTGATATGTTTTTTAGCTCCTTTCGGCAAACTCAATATAAGAGCATCATGATGACTGTGACTCCTTCAGAAACTGCGCCCGTTAGTATGATGAAAGCTTTTTTCCAAAAGTATTTTATCGATGCTTTTACCGGCATGGCGTTAGGGTTGTTTGTGACCCTTATCGCTGGTCTTATCATCTCGCAAATTGGTGGTTGGTTAAGCCTGCCAGCCTTGGTAGCAGTCGGCAAACTGGCGTCAGTATTAATGGGCGCAGGTATCGGCGTTGGCATCGCCTACTACCTAAAAGCGCCAACTTTGGTGATGCTAAGCTGCTTGGTTGCAGGGATGCTTGGCGCGCATTCTGAAGCTTTGATGGCGGGCAATTTATTTATCGCGCAAGAGGCAGGCCCAGCAACTTTCGCTGCTGTGCCCGGTAATCCAATTGGTGCTTATTTGGCTTCAGTATTTGCTTATCGCGCTGGTACTTGGATCGCTGGCAAGACCAAGCTCGATATTTTGCTGATACCTTTAGTGGTATGTGCCGTCGCATTAATGGTCTGTGCGCTACTTAATCCTCCAGTCGTCGCTGCGGTCAACGCCATTGGTCAGGGTATTCAAGCAGCAACTGAATTGCAGCCATTATTAATGGGTATCGTGATAGCAGTCGTCGTTGGAATTCTATTAACACTACCGACCTCAAGCGCTGCTATCTGTATCGCTATTGGGCTTGGCGGCTTAGCGGGCGGGGCGGCTGTCGTTGGCTGTGCGGCGCATATGATTGGTTTTGCGGTGGCCAGTTTTAAAGATAACGGCGTCAGTGGCGTCATATCCCAAGGACTTGGCACCAGTATGCTACAAATCCCTAACGTCCTTAGAAAACCGATTGTTTTACTGCCAGCCGTTATCGCCAGTGCTATTGTTGGTCCTATCGCAACTGTTGGCTTTGGGCTGGCTTGTACGGCGACTGGGGCTGGTATGGGTACGGCAGGTTTGGTTGGGGTGTTTGGCGTCATTGAAGCATCTCAAGGTATTATGAGTAGCGCTCAATTATGGACGGCGATTATTTTATTGATGTTTATTTTACCTGCGCTTATCGCTGGGGTGGTCGCTTATGTGATGCGCCGCCTTGGTTGGTTGGTCGATGGCGATATGAAACTGCCTTAGATTTAAATTAAATCAATAAAATTATACTAAGCATCAATAATTATAAAAAAGCCCAGCTATTTAAGTAGCTGGGCTTTTTTTATATAACTTATAAGCTTTTTTAATTAACGACGGACATCTTTTGGTGCATCGCCGTTTGGCCAATCTTTGTCTTTATTGGCTTTTACAGGGCGTGGCAAGTGGGTAAAGTAGGCGGCAATATCGACCGCTTCTTGGTCGCTTAGCGTATTACCTTGTCCGAATGGCATTTTACCTTTAATAAAGGCGGCGGCAGTATAAGTACGTGCCATCCCTGCGCCATCATTGAAGGATTTATCGCCAGCTACCGCAGGATAGATATAAGTACCATCGTCATTATATTGACCTTCGCCATTGTCACCGTGACAAACGCTACATTTTTCTGCAAATAGCTTTTCGCCCGTTTCAGGGTTTGGCTCTAGCTCTTTATTCACTTTGACAAATCCACGACCTTCAGGAGATACGCCGACGGGCATATCTTGCGACAGCCAAGTCATATAAGAGATAATGGCGTTCATATCATCTGAGCCCAAATCAAGCGCTGTACCGTTCATTGAGCGCTCAAAACAACCATTGACACGCTCTTGCAAGGAGTTGATACGACCACCGCGCGAACGATAAATAGGGAAGATGCCCGGCAGACCATTCCATGGCGCCGCAAACGCTTCTGAGCCGTTACCTAAGTGGCAACTGGTACAGTTGAGCTGGTTACCAACGTTATTTGGCATCTCTTTATAAGTATGATTGACAATCTGTAAACCTCGACGAATGGCGGCACCGCGCTCATCATCCGGGATGGTAGATTCGTCTGGCATATTAATCGCTGGCTTGCCGCCTGCTGCGCCTGCCGCATCACCGCCGCCTGCGCTAGCGCTCATATCACTGGCAGCTGGCATATTACCTTTTAGCGTTTCGGCACGGGCTTCGAGGGCTTTAACGCGAGCCAAGGCTTCTGCTTCTTCCAAACGGTCAACGGCTTTGGTCTCATTGCTATTACTACAGCCGGCCATACTGATGGCGCTGATGGCAAAGATAGTGGCTACTAACAGGGACGAGGGCTTGGCACGTAGAAAGTTTATCATTGGAATATCCTTATGTTAGAAAATAATATGTAAATCTATATTTATATGATAAATTGGTCGTCATGATCGCAAAACTTATTTTAAGATTTTAGCTAAATAAATGGCTCGGATTTCAGCATTGATCAATGCCAACATAGCTAGCGTCACCTCATTCAGCTTATCGCTACTGCCTAATATTAGCTATCAATCCGCTTGATTCTGCCTATCAAAACTCGACCAGTAATTAATCTGTGATTTGCTAGTAACATAATTGTATCAAATACAAATACGTAAAGTGTTTTTAAATTGAAAAAGAACACTAAAGCGACAAATGATGCCAACAGATGGTGAACGTTCTAAATAGCAAGGCATACTACTTTTACTAAAAAAGCGCGTAAATATGAAAATATTTACGCGCTTTTTTTTGATGAAGATGTTTTTATATAGTAAGTGCAAAATAAAATCGATACGTTAATATTCTCGTGCTAATGGGATAGATTTTTCTTGCTTGCTGTTCGCAAGCGTGACAGAGGCTGCAAAAAACTCACCCCATTAGTACTTTGTATCGGTTTTAGATCGAATAGACGACAGCTGTTTAACTTATTATTGTTTATCTGCCGCTCTATTAATTAGCAATAGCCGCTTTACGGTTAGCCGTTTTTGCGCGTTTTTTGCCTTTTAATTGACGTGATAGCTTATTGACGTCATTCAATACCTTGCTATAGCGTGCTGGGAATACGCGCTGGACAGCATCTATCATTTTGGCATCATTGCCAATCAAGCAGCGTGGCTGATTGGTCGCGGCAGCCTGCAAAATAATCCAAGCAGCAGCGCTGGCATCAAATTTTAAAAATTTATTAAAACTACTGATGGCTTTGCGGCCGCTACGCATACCAAGGTCGCTGATACTGTCGTTACCACGGGCGCTATTGGCGATATTGGTTTTGATGCCACCGGGATGAATACAGGTCGCTGAAACGCCGCAGCGCTGAATATCTAGCTCCTGACGCAGACTTTCAGTAAAGCCACGTACGGCAAATTTGCTGGCGTTATAAGCAGACTGTGACGGCTGCGCGGTCAAACCAAACAAGCTTGAGATGTTAATGATATGACCATGTTCGTTAAACTTACGTGCTTTGCTGTCTTTTTTACCACCATCAATTTCGCTTTCTTTCACGCTGTTTTTAATCAATGGCAAAAACGCCTTGGTGCCGTAAACCACGCCCCAAAAGTTGATATCCATGACCCATTCAAGCTCGCTAATGCTGCTACCTTCTACGCTTGAATAAAGCGCTACGCCTGCATTATTAAAGATAAAGTTTACTTTACCATGCTCCGCCATCACGCTATTCGCCCACGCTTCGACGGCTTTATTATCTGAGACGTCAAGTACCGTGGTGGTGACTTTGACATCATAGCCGACCAGTAACTCTTTGGTTTGTGCCAATTGCTCAGCATTGATATCTGATAGCGCCACATGGCAGCCCATTTTTGCTAAATGAATGGCAAGCTCGCGCCCCATGCCAGAGCCAGCACCAGTGATAGCGGCGACATGGTTACGGTAATAGGGGGTAATGTCATGGTCTTGCTGCGAGGAAAAAGGCAGATGTTGGCGTAGTGAGGTTGCGATTGCAGAGACATTTCCAGAAACAGTGTTAAGCATGATAAACAGTCCTTTGTATCATTAATAGTATTGGTATTTCTACTTTAGCATGATTGATGATAAGCGCTGATAGCAATTGATAAACGCGGCTGTCATTTTACCCACTACATTAGCTGCAAAAAATAAAATGAGAAGTAAGCGGACATAAAAAAAGTGTCTAGCATAATTTACACTAGACACTTTTACTTTAATTACCGCTTCAATAAAGCAGATAAGACCTTTTAAGCGTCTATCGCTATCTGTTCTGAATCACCGTTAGAGAAGGTGATCTCAGGGATTTTACCGTCGTTGATTACTGCTTCATCAACGAGTACGGTCTTAGCATTTTCCATTGAAGGCAGCTCATACATGGTTTCAAGTAGGGCATTTTCTACGATAGAGCGCAGACCACGGGCACCTGTTTTGCGTGCCATTGCTTTTTTGGCAATCGCATCAAGTGCTTCTTTGGTAAAGGTAATGTCAGCGCCTTCCATATCAAACAGATACTTGTACTGCTTGACCAACGCATTCTTAGGCTCTGTGAGAATTTGCACCAAAGCATCTTCATCAAGCTCTGTGAGAGCAGCAAGCACAGGAAGACGACCGATCAGCTCAGGGATAAGACCAAACTTGATCAAATCTTCCGGCTCTACTTGCTGCAGTAGCTCTGAGCTACGTTTACTATCGTCTTTTGAGCTGACATCGGCATTAAAGCCAATACCTGTTTTTTCTGTACGCTGCTGAATGACTTTATCAAGACCGGCAAACGCACCGCCAACGATAATCAAGATATTGCTGGTATCGACTTGGATCAGCTCTTGCTGTGGATGCTTACGACCACCATGTGGCGGGATAGCGGCAACCGTGCCTTCGATAAGCTTAAGCAAGGCTTGCTGTACACCTTCACCTGATACGTCACGGGTGATAGAAGGGTTGTCGCCTTTTTTGCTGATTTTATCAATCTCATCGATATAAATGATACCTTGCTCAGCTTTACTGACATCATAATCTGAGGCTTGCAGTAGCTTTTGCACGATGTTTTCGACATCTTCACCGACATAACCGGCTTCAGTTAAAGTCGTGGCATCTGCCATCGCAAAGGGCACATCAAGCAAGCGCGCTAGAGTTTGCGCCAGTAAAGTCTTACCAGAACCGGTTGGACCGATTAGCAAGATGTTACTCTTAGCCAATTCAACCATGGCATCATCAGCACCGATTTTAGCTTTTTTGCTGTCATTGGCTAAGGTTTGGCTGACTTTTAGGCGTTTATAGTGGTTATAAACCGCCACTGCCAAGGCTTTTTTGGCCGCATCTTGCCCGATGACATATTCGTCAAGCTTGGCACGCAGCTCTTTTGGTGTTGGCAGCTTTTTATTGACCCAAGAGGTATCAATGTCGCTGTCGTCGTCACCATCTTCGGCGCTATCGGCAATCAGGTCTGTACATAGCTCAATACATTCATTACAAATATTGGCGTCGTCAGCGGCAATCAGCTGCTTTACTTCACTTTTTTCTTTGCCGCAAAACGAACACTGCGGGGTGTTATCTTCTGCCATATACAGGCACTCCTAAAATTTAATACTGATCAATATTCTGATTATGGACATCGATGCAAAAGCGCAGGGCACTTAATATATTTTCTCTTACCCTATCGCGCTTAGGCATCTGATGTTTTAAAGTCTCTTAGACGGCTGCTATTAAAGCGCTTATAGAGAAGTCGGGCGACGTTCTAATACTTCGTCAACCAAACCGTATTCTTTGGCTTCTTTGGCATCTAACCAATAGTCACGCTCAACGTCTTTTTCGATTTTCTCGACGGGTTGACCGGTACGCTCAGCCAAAATCTCGTTCAAGCGAGCACGCGTTTTCAGAATTTCACGCGCATTAATTTCGATATCGGTTGCTTGACCTTGCGCGCCGCCTGAAGGCTGGTGAATCATCACGCGAGAGTTGGCTAGGGCATAACGCTTGCCTTTTTCGCCAGCTGCCAGCAAGAATGAACCCATGCTATAAGCGCCGCCCATACAAATGGTCGATACTTCAGGTTTGATAAAGTTCATGGTATCAAAAATAGCCAAACCAGCACTGACTGAGCCGCCTGGCGAGTTGATATATAAATGGATGTCTTTATCAGGGTTTTCTGCTTCTAAGAATAATAACTGGGCGACGATAAGATTGGCCATATGGTCTTCAACTTGACCGGTCAAAAAGATAACGCGCTCACGTAATAGGCGTGAGAAAATATCAAACGAGCGTTCACCGCGCGCTGACTGCTCAACTACCATAGGAACCAATGCCGCTTGGGGCGCGCTTTGGTTATATTGTGCGCTTTGGGCGGTATTGTGCGCACTCATCAACATATCAAAATGCGGGTTAGCAGTGATGCGATCATAATCTGTCATAAAGATGTCCTGTTTATAAGTACATAAAGTAAAGAGGTATAGGCTAGCTGTTGGCTAAATTTTTATGGTGGTTATCATTGTAAACATTGCCGCCTATGAATAAAAGCTGCCTGTTAATAAAAGCTGTCTGCTAATAAAACCTATTCGGTTCAATTAAATGCTCTAAATATCGCTAACAAGTAGTCAATCATATTCGTGATTTAAGGCGGCGCTTAAAAGTTATTCCATCTACTTGCTAGAAATAGCAGCTGTCAAAAATAGTAGCCGCTAAAAATAATTGAGCTAATGGTAACTTTTTTATTGCGGCAATAGTAACTTTTTAATGTGACAAATGATAAATGACTCCCTATTAATAAGGCGTCTGTGCCCATTTATCAAGGGCAGTAGCAATAAACACCAGATAAAAGTAGCTAATAAGCCAGTAATTTATAAGCTTGCAATAAAAATGCCCTAACAAGATGTTAGGGCATTGTAATAGGGTATTTTTGCAGTAAGAGTAGCAATGTACCATTAATGGCAAGTTGCCAAGTTATCTCTTACTAAATTACATACCTTGCTGCTGTTGTTGCTGAGCAGCTAGCAAGTCTTGGTAGCTGACTTCTTTGTCAGTTACTTTGCCTTGCTCGATTAAATAATCAACCACTTGGTCTTCTAGAACCACAGACTCAATGTTAGCGCGTTGCTGCTTGTCATTGGTGTAGTACTCGATGACTTCTGCTGGATCTTCGTAGTTTTCAGCGGCTTCTTTAATAAAGCTTTCAACACGCTCTTGATCTACTTCTAAGCCTTTGGTGTCGATAACGCGAGCAACGATGATGCCAAGACGGGCAGCACGTAGCGCTTGCTCTTCGAACAGCTCATTTGGCAGCATGTCTTTATCGAAGCTATCAGCATTGGCACCGAACTGCTGAGAAAAACGTTGCATCATCATGTTGCGTTGACGCTCGATTTCTTGCTCTAGCATGGCGTTTGGTACGTCAAACTCGTTCTTTTCTAGTAGCGCATCAAAGGTCGCTTGTTTTACTTGGCTACGCGCCGCATTTTTGATTTCGCGTTCCATGTTTTTACGCACGTCTTCTTTTAATTTCTCAACGCCGCCTTCTTTAACACCGAATAGCTCTAGGAACTCTTCGTTGATTTCAGGTAGTTTTGATTTTTCAACCAATTTTACGTTGATTTTGAACTGAGCTTCTTTACCAGCTAAGTTTTCAGCTTGGTAATCTTCTGGGAAAGTCACATCAATGACTTTTTCTTCGCCAGCTTTCATGCCTTTGATGCCATCTTCAAAGCCTGGAATCATCTGGTTGCTACCGATAACCAATTTAAAGTCTTCAGCAGAACCGCCTTCGAATTTTTCGCCGTCGATCGAGCCTTCAAAGTCAAACGTTACTTGGTTGTCTTTGGCCGCTTTACCTTTTTTCTCAACGAATTCTTCACGTTGTTTTTGTAGGTTTTCAATCATGGTGTCAACGTCTTCATCGCTAACCGTCGCTGTGTGACGCTCAACTTCGATCTCATCAATACCTTGCACGTCGATTTCTGGGAAGATTTCAACAGTGGCTTGATATACCAAGAAATCATCTTCAAGTTTTACATCATCGATGTTAGGCATGCCAACGGCGCGGATGTCTTCCGATTTGATCGCTTCAAAAACAGTATCACGGATCACATCGTTGATAACTTCTTGTTGAATGCCAGCACCGTACTGTGAACGGATATGTGACATAGGGACGTTACCTTTACGGAAACCGTCAATCTTGGCAGTTTTCGCAACTTGGCGAATACGGCCTTCAACTTTGTTTTGAATTTTTTCAACGGGTACTTTAACCGTTAGCTGAGTTTCTTTGTTAGATAGCTTGTTGGTTGTAACTTGTAAATCTGTAGCCATGTTCATTACACCTTTAGGATTTAATAGTACGTTTGATTAAATAGTACTTAGGGTTAAATAGTAATAGACAACCGTGCCTCAAAATACGGGCGGGTGTGACCGATTGCCGTTGGAATAAATAGGGGATATTGATAGCGCGCAATTTCGCAGTCCGTGCCCGTAGCAATCGCTGCTGACACAAAAATGTGAAACGCTTTATCTGAATAGACGCTATCTGATATCAATATTAACCGTGAATAGGTCGCATAATAACGCTTTTTGCGCAATTATACAGACAAATAACGGCTTTCAACAAAATTTTAAAAGTAGAACAGTATAATCCATCTGTTTATCAAAGTAAAAATTATCTGCTTGCTGTCTATATAGGGCAGCGCTGCTATCGTCCGTTAAAATAACATTGCTGGGTTAATATTGTCGTATTATCGGTATTAACTATTATCGGTATTAATAACATAGCAAAGCAGTAAACGCTATGGATCGACGATAAGGCAGGACTGCTTTTATTGGGATTGCTTTTACAAGGCAGAATTGCTTTTATAAAGACAATAAAGGCAACTGCACCAATAATTGCTCAATCGCCTGACCACGATGACTGATGCTGTTTTTATCAGCAGCGCTGAGGCTTGCCGCCGTTGCTTGCAAATCTGGCAACCAAAACAGCGGGTCATAACCAAAACCGCCATCGCCATGCGGCGCCGTCAAAATCTCACCGTGCCATAAACCTTGGGCGATAATTGGTAACGGGTCATCTGCGTGACGTACCATTGCCAATACGCAAACGAACATGCCTTTAATAGGCTCATCAGGCTGTGCTGCGCGAATAGGCTGCAAGTCGGCAACAAGCTTAGCATTGTTTTTACTGTCATTGCCGTGCTCGCCTGCATAGCGGGCAGAGTAGATACCGGGTGCATTGCCCAATGCTGGCACGCATAACCCTGAATCATCAGCAATCGCCGGTAATCCGCTTGCTCGGCTGGCATGACGGGCTTTGATAAGGGCGTTTTCAACGAAGCTTAATCCATCCTCGATTGCATCGTCGATATCAAGCTGACCTTGCGGGACAATCGTCACATCCAAATCTGCCTCAGCAAATAGGCGGGTAAACTCAGCAAGTTTGCCTTTATTGTTACTGGCGAGCACCCATTGGCTTTGTGGCGTGGCTGGATTTGAATCATTTAAGGTGGATGCTTGTTGATGAGTCTCTGTGGCGCTGGCTTGATTCATATTCTTTGTCCGTAATTGAGTCGCTTATACGCGCATATTCTAGGCTAGCATCGGCTAAATTACCAATTAGCATAACGAATCGCTGATTCATAACATTTGGTAACTGATATTTGTCGTCACTATTGCTATAATAGGCAACAAGCTACAGTGAATTATATCTTATAGCTTGTGAACTTAAAGTTAATAATAGCTTTAATCGTTAGTAAATAGTTTTAAACGCTAATAATGGTTTTTAAGTCCATGTTTTGGCATTTGACGGTTTTGATGTTTAATGACTTGGCTTTTAAAAAGTTTGAGTGTTTAAAATTTCTCGTATTTAACGATATAATAACTATTGAGTGTTGCTCGCTTAAGATAACTTTCAAATTTAGCGCTTTTTTAGGTTTACCGCATTATGTGTTAGCCTAGTGAGTGTTAAATTTCTCTAACAATAAACTAAGCCAATTTAGTCTCATAATTTATAGCGTTCGTTTTAAGCTATACCTAATACTAATGGCTAAACCAGCAAGGATAAAATAATATGTCAAAGATTACATTACCAGAACTACCGTATGCAAAAGACGCGCTAGAGCCACATATCAGTGCTGAAACGCTAGAATACCATCATGACAAGCATCACAACGCATATGTGACTAAGTTAAACGAATTGCTACCAGGTTCTGGTCTAGAAGACAAAACTTTGTCAGAAATCATCGTAGCAACCGCTAAAGATGACAGCAAACAAGGTATGTTTAACCAAGCAGCCCAAGTATGGAACCACACGTTCTACTGGAACTGCATGACGCCAACAAACGGCGGCGGCGAACCTACTGGTGACTTGAAAGCGAAAATCGAAGAAGATTTCGGTAGCTATGACAAGTTCCGTGAAGAGTTCAAAAACGCAGCATTGACTCAGTTTGGTTCAGGTTGGGCATGGCTAGTTGCTGATAAAGTTGGCGGCAAACTGTCTATTGCTAAAACAGCTAACGCTGATACGCCATTGGCACATGACCAAGTAGCAGTATTGACTTGTGATGTGTGGGAACATGCTTACTACATCGATTATCGTAACCGTCGTCCTGACTACGTTGACACGTTCCTAGACAAACTAGTGAACTGGGACTACGCAAACGCGAAATATAAAGGTCAAGATGCTGGTGTTGAAGAGTAATCTTTAACCACTAAGGTTTTGATTAATAAAAAAGGACGCTGAGAGGCGTCCTTTTTTTGGTTTGATGACTATCGGAAGGTTGTACTAATGTCGAAATGGTAGCTGCTATACTTGTATTTTTAATATATTTTTTCAGGGGTGATAGTGGAAACGTTCTTAATAGTTGTTGTGATAATGACGGTTTTATTTCTCTTTATGAGAGGGCTTTTCTCTTTTAAAAATGGTACCCAATTAACGCTTAGACCCTTTAATGAGTGGCTAGTTCTAGCTAAAGGGGTAAGTAAAAAAGAGCGAGAAGTAATGAGCCATACCATATTACTTGAAACTGGAAGTCTGTTAGAGAAAGCAAA
The DNA here is from genome assembly GCF_027919975.1 of Psychrobacter sp. ANT_H3. Classification (NCBI taxonomy): domain Bacteria; kingdom Pseudomonadati; phylum Pseudomonadota; class Gammaproteobacteria; order Moraxellales; family Moraxellaceae; genus Psychrobacter; species Psychrobacter sp. ANT_H3. The sequence continues at coordinate 34,680 of NZ_JAQISM010000003.1, forward strand.
TATAATTTCGCAGAGTGAGTTCAAAAAAATATTCTCAGGTTCTAGAATTTATGCTTCAGACGTCTTAATACTTACCTTGGTAACGACTCATATTCAGGATCATTTCTCAGAGTCTAACGAGTTTCCCTTGAATGAATCTAAACAGGCTAGAATTTACTTTTATAACTGTTTTTGTAGATTATATTTCGAGGGTTTTTATTCCGAAAGTAATATTTATAAGGGTAAAGAGTCTTTAATAGCTATGGCTAGGTATGCTACTGATAAAGAACAACAGCCATGGGATTAGGTTTATGTAGGTTAATTATGCGTATAGTGATCTATCTTTGAGTTAGTATTCGATAGGCTTCACAAGCATCTTGCGAGCCATTGTCACAAGCCTTACCTAGCCACTTGCGTGCTTCAGCATAATCTTGTCGCACACCCTCACCATCTTGGTACATCAGCCCAAGAGCATACTGAGATTTAATGTAGTTTTGATCGGCTGCTTTTTTAAACCACTCACTTGCTTTAGCATAGTCTTGTTCTACACCCTCGCCCACATAGTAAAGCACTCCTAGGTTGGATTGAGCGGGTGCATGCCCTTGATTGGCTGCTTTGTGATACCACTCAATAACTTTAGCATAATCTTGATGTATACCTTTGCCATCATAGTACATCAGCCCAAGAGCATACTGAGCGTTAGCTTCGCCTTGGTTTGCTGCTTTTTCAAACCACTCACGTGCTTTAGTATAATCCTGAAGTGTGCCTCTACCTCTAGAATAACTCAGTCCAAGATTAAATTGAGCTTTAACGTTTCCTTGTTGGGCTGATTTTTGCGTCCACTCAAAGGCTCTGATATCATCTTGGCGCACATCCTTGCCTTCTTGATACATCACTCCTAGCTCGAATTGGGCATCAGAATCTCCTTTTATTGCTACTTTCTGAATCAAGTTAAATGTATTGATTGACCCTTGATGCATATTTTCATTATTAGCTAATTTCTGATTCCATTCAGACATTGATCTGAATTGTTTTTCAGCAGATTTTTTACTATTTACATAATGAATAAATACTATTATAGAGGAGACTATCGCTCCGACTACAAACCAGATAAGCATATACACTTTCCTAAATAAGACTGCTAGATTTTAAAAAATAAATACAACTATGAAATAACGACTGCAATAGATAAAAGAAAATTAAAACGCTGCTATAGAAAAATTAGGGAGCGTTCTACGCATCACAACACCTCAAACCCAAACCTACCCAACGCCTCTCTGAGCATCGCAATATTATAGTAAGCATGCGCGTTGACGGTATTTTGAAAGAAAATATACAGCGTATCAAAATGCTGACGTTGATTGGCAATCGCTTGCGCCCAGTCCTGCATTTCCGCCTCGCTGTAGCGATAATCATGACGGTCAGCGGCACTCATCGCATCCCACCAGTTTAGGTTATTACCATGCATCCGTAGATAGCCAGTGCGCTCGGTAAATATCAATCGTGACGGTGGTAGACCGCTGACTTTGGGGTAATCGACGCTACACCAAATCAGCCCTTGTTTGACAAAACTATCAACCACTTGCGGGGTATGCCAACCATTATGGCGAAACTCAACGGCTAGTGGATAGTCTTGAAACCAGCTGACAAGGTTTGCCAGATACAACCGATGCTCGTGGGTACGATCAAAGCCGTGTGGGAATTGCAGCAGTAGTGGCGCGAGAGCGTTGGCTTCGATCAGGGGAAACAGGGCATTCAAAAATGCTTGGGCGTGTTCAGCTGTGCCCTTGCGCGCATGAGTAAAGTCTTGATGCAGTTTGACGGCGAACTTCAACGCACTGTCTGCTTGTACGTAGGCTTTATCGACCATGCCAGCAAAGGCTTTTTGTCCGATGGGCGCGTAGAAAGTGCTATTAATTTCCACCGCGCCGTATTGTTTGGCGTATTCGCGTAAGAAATCCGTCTTTTTGGTACCAGTGGGATATAGCGTGCCGAGTAAGTCGGTATCGCTATAACCGCCGGTGCCAAGGTAAATACGCGGAGTAGGGGTACTGTCCATGTTGACCACCCTTTGCTATTTTTAATTTATCATTAATAAGCTTACTTTTTACGTGCCCATAGCCATTCAATGAGTGCCAATAGTGCGTTGTTGTCTGCACTGTCTTTTTTGCCACTCAGCTCACGGCTGCTCAACTCGCGAATAATGGCTGCGCGTCCGTCATTAAATAGCGATTGCGCATAGCTGGTTGCCTGCTCAACGCCCATTAATTTTACATAGGTAGATTTGTCTAATTTTTCATCACTGCCAGCAGGTTTACCAAGCGTATCGGTGCTGGTGGTGACGTCTAAAATATCGTCTTGTACCTGAAAGGCTAGACCAATATGCTGCGCACACTCTTGTAGAGCCATACGCTGTGGAGCGGTCGCGCCAGCACAAATACCACCCATCAGCATCGCCGCTTCAATCAAGGCGCCCGTTTTATCACGGTGGATAGCTTCCAAGTCGCTTTGTGAAATACCAGTAGTGGCTTCGGCATTAAGGTCGAGCATTTGACCCGAAACCATACGTCTGGCACGCGGCGCAAATATCGCGATGAGCTGGCTTGCGATAGCTGAGTCAAACGGCGCAAAGGTTGGCAGCTCTGCGGTCAATACTTCAAAAGCTAAGGTCTGTAGCACGTCACCGGCCAGCAGGGCAGTTGATTCTTCAAAGACGATATGGGCGGTCGGCTGACCACGGCGCAGCTCGTCATCGTCCATACATGGCAAGTCATCATGTACCAATGAATAGGTATGCAGCAGCTCTACTGCCAACGCCGCACGGCGACACATATCATAATCTGAGTCGTTTTCTAACAGAGCTTCCAAACCGTCAGCGTTAGCCATACAGTTTTTATCATCAGTGCTTTTATCTGTATTTTCATTGGCATTAGCATTGCTTTGATTGACACTATCAAAGGCGCTGGCGACCAATAACGGACGTACAAATTTACCTTGACCGGTCATCACATAACGGCAAGCATCAATCAGTGGGCTTGGCAGCTCAGCATAAGAAAATAGCACTTCGATATCTTGCGACAATTGCGCGCGCACGGCGTTATGAAATTGCTCGGTGTTGTTATCAAAGCCAGAAAAAGATACGAGTCTTGCAGGCATCAGGCTTGGCGTATTAGTAGAAGAAGTAGAAACAGAAACAGAAACAGAAACAGTCATAACCCAACCATCTATCAGGTGAATAATAAAAATAGTGCTAGTGTAGCATGATAGATTATATTCCTTAGCGAGCGGGTATTATCAATGACACATTTTTGGCGCTTTAATGTTAAAAAATTGGCTTAAGAAAGCCGGAAATAATACAACAAGCCCTCGTTACGTATGGGCGATGTATCTTGGCCGTTGAATATGTTTTGATAAGGGATAGCGCTTATCGATAAATAAGCGCTATTTATAAGCGTTAAAAGCATGATTGTCAGTATATAATCTCAGTATACAAGCAGTCACTTAAAGCACCTTGGCAGCAAGGTAAAGGGCTAGTATCGACTTAAGAGTGACTTGCGAGTATGGTATTAGCTTGTGACAGTCGGGGGCATAATCCCCTACACTAATTGGCGTGAAAATGGTCTGGTGCTTAGCAGGTGGGTTTTTAGCCCTTATCTATGTGACATATCAGCTCAATATTCAGTCAGTATTTATACGACGGGTATTCGCACCATTAGGATTTATCACAGCATACCGGCAACAATCGTATATAAATAAAGCGCCGTATTCAGTTGTGCTAACGCGGTAACATTCGGCATAGAACATGAATATATAAGCATGAGCGCTGGATAATAAAGACACCTTCACTGCTTACTTTATACTGACTTTATAAGTCAGTAGGTTGGCAGTGTTATTACTCGTTTTACTAACAATAACTGGCTATGTGCTTTAATTTTAAAACGTAGCTTTCGTTATATAGCAAGGAGTTTCAAATGGTATACCAAGGAAATCGCATCACGGTGACAATGCTAGAGGATGGCATCGCCAACATGCAGTACAACGCCGAAAATGAGAGCGTGAACAAGTTTGATGCTGAAACCAATAAGCAATTTGGCGAAGCGGTTACTGCTTTAGAAAAAGCGGATAACGTAAAGGGTCTTATTGTGACATCAAGCAAAGGCGTGTTTATCGCTGGTGCTGATATCACAGAATTCGTCGGCTCTTTTAAAAAGCCAGAAAGCGAAATCAAAGACTGGGTTGTTAACATCAACGACGCCTTTAACCGTTTTGAAGATTTGCCGTTTCCAAAAGTAGCCGCTATCAATGGCGCAGCGCTTGGCGGTGGTTGTGAGATGACCTTGGTTTGTGAATACCGCGTCATGAGCGACAAAGCCATCATCGGTCTACCAGAAACCCAATTGGGTATTTTCCCAGGTTTTGGTGGTACGGTTCGTAGTACGCGTATCATTGGTATCGACAATGCGCTTGAGCTTATCGCTACTGGCACACCAAAGAAAGCACTTGATGCGTTAAAACTTGGCTTAGTGGATGCGACTGTTCCTGCTGATGATTTACAAGATGCAGCGATTGATCTGGTCAAAAAATGTATCTCAGGTGAGCTTGATTGGCAAGCGAAGCGTGAAGAGAAGCTTGCGCCTGTTAAGCTAAACCAGCTTGAGCAAGCGATGGCATTTAACAGCGCAAAAGGTATGATTTTTGCCAAAGCCAATCCTAAGCAGTACCCAGCGCCAGCAATCGCTATTGAAGCAATTGAAAAGCATGTAAATCTGCCACGTGATAAAGCAATCGAAGTTGAAGCGACTTACTTCGCAAAAGCTGCTAAAACGCCACAAGCAGAAAGCTTGGTTGGTCTGTTCTTAAACGATCAGTTGGTCAAAAAATTAGCGAAGCAGCACAGCAAAAAAGCACATGAAATCAATGAAGCGGCGGTACTTGGCGCGGGTATCATGGGCGGCGGTATCGCTTATCAGGCAGCCAGTAAAGGCTTGCCAATCATCATGAAAGACATCAAGTCTGAGCAATTAGACCTTGGTATGGGCGAAGCCAGCAAGCTACTTGGCAAAATGGTTGAACGTGGCAAAATGACCCCAGCAAAAATGGGTGAAACCTTAAGCCGTATCCGTCCGACTTTGAACTATGGTGACTTTGCTGAGACTGATATCGTTATCGAAGCGGTGGTAGAAAATCCAAACGTGAAACGTGCGGTACTAAAAGAAGTCGAAAGCTTGGTAAAAGACGACTGTATCCTAGCGTCAAACACCTCAACGATTTCTATTACTTATCTAGCTGAAGCGCTAGAGCGTCCAGAAAACTTCGTTGGTATGCATTTTTTCAACCCAGTAAACCGTATGCCGCTAGTAGAAGTTATTCGCGGTGAAAAATCTTCTGAAGAAGCTATTTCAACGACCGTTGCTTTGGCCACAAAAATGGGCAAAGTGCCTGTCGTCGTGAATGACTGCCCAGGTTTCCTAGTAAACCGTGTATTGTTCCCATACTTTGGCGCCTTTGACTTGCTCCTTAAGCAAGGTGCGGATTTTGCACATGTCGATAAAGTCATGGAAAAATTCGGCTGGCCTATGGGTCCTGCTTATCTAATCGACGTCGTTGGTTTAGATACTGGCGTACACGGCGCAGAAGTCATGGCAGAAGGTTTCCCTGACCGCATGAAGCCTGATTATAAAGGTGCTATCGAGCATTTATATGAAAACAAACGCCTAGGTCAGAAAAACGGTATTGGTTTCTATAAATATGAGGTGGACAAGCGCGGTAAGCCTAAAAAAGTTGCTGATGAAGCGACTTATGAGCTACTTAAAGCCACTACTGATAGCGACAAGCAAACCTTTGATGATCAAGCGATTATCGACCGCACTATGCTGGCTTTCTGTAATGAGACTGTACGCTGCCTAGAAGACAATATCGTCAGCACGCCATCTGAAGCCGATATGGCGATGATTATGGGCGTTGGTTTCCCACCATTCCGCGGTGGCCCTTGCCGTTATATCGACCAAATGGGTCTAGATAACTACTTGGCGCTATGTGAAAAATACGCATACCTTGGCAAAGCCTATGAAGCCCCGCAAAAGATTCGCGATATGGCAGCAGCAGGCGAGACCTTTTACGCAACGGCGTAATGGGCAGTCATTACTAGGATGAAGTGCCGTACGTTTGTTATTAAGGCTGAGAGAAAATTAGTTATTTATGCTCCTTAATGCCAATATTCTTTAATAGCAGACGTACGATTATAGTTGGTTGAATTTAGGCCAGTACAAGAAAATCGAGCGCAGAGGTACCTATTGTACTTTAAGCGAGATTGACGCAGTCATAGCATTAAAATCAACTGACTACACTGACAATAAAAATTGAAAAGGAAGATAGTATGACAATTTTAAGTCCAAAAGACGTGGTCATCGTAGATGGCGTACGCTCAGCAATGGGTAAATCTAAAAACGGTATGTTCCGCCATGTTCGCGCTGATAGCTTATCAGCTGAGCTGGTACGTGCCTTGGTTGAGCGTAATGACTTTGACCCACGTGACGTCGAAGACATCATCTGGGGCTGTGTAAACCAGACTTTAGAGCAAGGTTTGAACATCGGTCGTAACATCGGTCTGCTGGCTGGTATTCCAAAGACTGCTGGCGGCCAAACTGTTAACCGTCTATGTGGTTCATCTATGCAGGCGCTACACACTGCTGCCGCGCAAATCATGACCAACCAAGGTGAAGTTTTCATCATCGGTGGTGTTGAGCACATGGGTCACGTTGGCATGATGCATGGCGTTGATCTCAACCCTGAAGCGTCAAAGCACTATGCAAAAGCCTCAAACATGATGGGCTTGACCGCTGAAATGCTTGGTCGTATGAATAATATCACTCGTGAAGAGCAAGATGCCTTTGGTCTTGAGTCACATCGCCGCGCATGGGCTGCAACAACTGAAGGTCGTTTTGACAATGAAATCATCGGTATCGAAGGTCATGATGCTGCTGGTCGCTTGCAACTATGTACCGTTGATGAAGTGATTCGTCCAGATGCAACGATGGAGCAAATGCAAAAGTTACGTCCAGCCTTTGATCCTAAAGGCGGTACGGTCACTGCTGCGACCTCATCTGCATTATCTGACGGTGCGTCAGCAATGCTAGTCATGAGCGCACAAAAAGCCAAAGACTTAGGTCTTAAGCCTCGCGCTCGTATTCGTAGCATGGCTGTTGCTGGTTGTGATGCCGCTATCATGGGTTACGGTCCTGTACCTGCTACCCAAAAAGCACTTAAGCGCGCTGGCATGAGCATCGATGATATGCAAACCATCGAGCTAAACGAAGCGTTTGCAGCGCAAGGCTTGTCAGTACTTAAAGCCTTGAACTTATCGGACAAGCAAGACATCGTCAACATCAACGGTGGCGCGATTGCACTAGGTCATCCACTAGGTTGTTCAGGTGCTCGTATCACGGTTACCTTGTTAAACGCCATGGAGCAGTCTGATACTGAAATTGGTCTTGCGACTATGTGTATCGGTCTTGGTCAAGGTATCGCGACGATTATTGAGCGTGTGTAATTTTTAGACTGTATTAGCTTTGCAATATTTTAGCATTTTAAAAGAAGCCTCCAATCAAGCGATTGGAGGCTTTTTTATTTATAAAAAATAACGAGGTATCTATGACACAACGTTCATAAGTTGTTAATAAAAATTATCTCCATTGACGCCCTCAGCAAACTATGACTAAATAAGAGCTAGGTTTAATAATAATGATATAGAGGCCAAATATAGCGTCGCCTTTACTTATTAATGTCAGTCGTACAAGGAGTGTACTATGTCTACCATGATTACCGATCGCACTTATCGTATCGCCCGTGAAAATACCCAAGCGATGATTATCGATGTTCAAGAACGCTTAACGCCGCATATCTATGACCATGAAAATATTGTCAAAAAGACCGTCACTCTCATCAAAGGGCTGCAAGCGCTTGATATTCCTATTATGCTCAATGAGCAATATAAAAAGGGACTTGGCGATACCCTGCCTGAGATACGTGATGTGCTAGAAGGTGATAATGCCAAAAGCTTTGAAAAAGTCACTTTTAGCGCTTGTGATAATGACGATTCGTGGCATTATCTAGCGCAGCAGAATCGTAGCATTGTTCTATTATTTGGGGTGGAGGCGCATGTCTGTGTCATGCAAACGGCGCTTGATTTGCTCGATAATGGCATGCAGCCAGTGATTATTGGTGATGCCGTCGGCTCGCGCTTTCCGTATGATAAAAAGCAAGCGATTCGCCGTATCCGCCGCGCTGGTGGCGTGATTAGTACGGTAGAATCCATTCTTTTTGAGCTGTGTCGCAGTAGTAAAGACCCTGCTTTTAAGACCATTAGTAATTTGATTAAGTGACTTAATTAAGCGGATTGAGTGGTTATAAAACAGTTTTTTTAATGGTTAATAACAAAAGATAGCGCTTAAGACTTAGGCGCTATTTTTTTTCAATACTAACTTTTTTCGCCTTTAAGTAACGATTTGAAATAACGCTTTTAAACAACGTTTGAACTTGGTTTAACAGTAGATTTAATTGCTGGCTTATCCTTTATTTTTAAGACTAAAAAAGTAGCTGAAGCGACAGCAATAATCAGTACCCAACCAGTCGGCGTCCAACTGCCTGTCAGTCCTTTCACGCCCTGCATCAGCAACACCATCATAACGCCACCTAGATTGCCCATCATCATTAGCATAGCCACTGCTTTGGCCGCTTGTGAGGCGTGTACGGTATCTTCAGCGGCGGCAATCAGTAATGGATAACCTGCCAATAAGAAAAATCCTAATATAAAGCTGAGCAATAATGTTGTGGTTCCTGTGGTTAAATACAGTAAAGGATAGGTGGCGCTAGCACCAACCAGCGTTGCCAATATTAAAAAAATGCGCCGTTTTTGCAGATAGTCAGATAATAGCGGAATCAGTAGCGCGCCTAAAATACCGCCGACGATCAGCATGGCAGTAATGATGCCCGCCGTCGCTTCATCAATACCGCGGGGCGCAAGAATAGGCGCAATCCAGTTACTTAATCCATTAAAATAACCCATCGCAATAAACACCGCTAATGAGATAAACCATAGGCGCTTATTTTTTAATAGCGATTCGATTTCGTGCAGTGAGATAGCGCTATCTTGTTGTTTGGGTTTTTCAGCGACCACTAATAAAAAGCCTACTACCGCCACCGCCGTAATAATGACATTGATAAGTAGCATACCAGAGAAGCCAAATGCCTCGATTAATGGGGCAGGGGCAAAAGCGCCAAGGGCAGTCGCCAAAAACATCCCGCCCATAATCACGCCCGTTACGGTGGCGATTTGCGATTTATCAAACCAGTCGGATGTCACTTGATTGATGGCATTGGTGATATACGGCTGAGCGATGGCAATAAGTAATTGCCCTGCAAATACTAGCCAATAATAATCAGCGCCCAACCAACGTATTATTGAGCCTATCAGCATAAGCAGCGCCGCTAAGCTGACGATTTTTTTATAGCCGATGTTATCGAGCACCTTGCCAGAGTGGATGGCAAGCAACACAAAAACGATAGGGAATATCAAGGTTAATAAATTGGCGAAAAATTCATTAACGCCAAAATGTGCCTCGGTGCTAATTACGATGGTCGCAAAGGTCAGCCATAAAAACTGATTGACCCCCAGTAAAAGAGAGAAGCCTGCGATAATAAGCCATTTATTAGGCGGTTTTTGCTTGGAAATAATTGAAGTTGCAGTTGATGAATTAGCACGCGTGGTGGCGTCAGTGGTGGGTGGCATCGACATATCCTTGTCTGGTGCAGGTTATTATCCATTATTTTGTGCATAGCCTTGTCCATAGCTTATGCATTGCCTGTTGCCTTATTATGAGCATTAGTTTAGTTTTAAACAATAAAAAATTAAGACACTTGCCATTATCTCCCGCTGAAAAAATTTAGATTGCTAGTAGCACGCGTAAAATATCTACTATAATAAGCACCTTTGCATAAAGATTAGAGTTAGATAAAGCGCTAACCATTCACCGATTAAAGCAGAGCAAGCCATGCCGTTAGAAACCATTTCAGCAAACACCATATTAGCAACCAAACAAACACCATTACCCAATCCAAAGCTCGCCTTAAATATCGATATCGATGACGTGACGCACTTTTTATTAGAGCTTGATGCCCTTAAACGTGTCAATCGGCGCAGCTATGTGACGGGCACAACTCGATTGGAAAACTCTGCCGAACATTCTTGGCATTTGGCGATGGCATGTTGGTCAATCGCTGAGTTGTTTGAGCTAAATGTTAATCACGAAAAATTGCTCAAAATGGCATTGATACATGATTTGGGTGAGATTGATGCCGGCGATACTTTTCTATACGCCGATAGCCGTGGTGATGCGCACGTTGATGAGCGTGCCGGAATTACTCGATTACAAAGTGAGCGTGGCAATGGGATTGCTGATTTAAGTGAGGTTTGGGAAGAGCAGGAAACGGGTCATAGTAAAGAAACCCAGCTGCTGAGAGTGGTTGATCGCTTGTTACCGTTTTTGCTTAATTTAAATACCAATGGAAAAACCTGGATTGATGCTAACGTTACACGCTCGCAAGTTGCTGGCGCGCATGAATTTATTAAAGACAGCTTTCCGAGTATCCATGAGTGGCTAGCAAAACAGATTGACTATGCGACTAAGCAAGGATGGCTGATTGATGCTTAGGTAAATAGAACTATAATTTACCATTTATAGTTAGGGCAATGAGCTGTAAAGTCCATTAAAAAGCCCAATTAAGCATGATGATTCATACTTAATTGGGCTTATATTTTTATCATGAAACAGCGGCTTATTTAGGGTTAGCAACACCCAATAACTGTCCCATTTGTACCACGCTATTGGCTTGCATGCTGTCTTGCCAATCGGCTTTTGCGCCTTTTGGTAGTACTACAATCGCGGTTGAGCCTAAATAAAAGCGTCCAAGCTCATCGCCTTTTGCAAAGCTCATATTGTGCTCAGCTTCTTGGATATCATCAGTGCGGCTGATTTTGCCGGTTGCTACCGTTTCGATACCAGCGACAATCATTGCTCCAACCATCACCACCGCTGCTTTGCCGTATTCTGTGTCAAATAAACAGACCAACCGCTCGTTACGGGCAAATAAATCAGGGACATTTGCCGCCGTGGTATTATTGACAGAAAATAGCGTACCCGGTACATAACGGGTTTTGGTCAAGGTACCAGAAAATGGCATGTGCACGCGGTGATAGTTGCTCGGCGCGAGGTACACAGTGGCAAAGCTGCCATCAGCAAAATAGCTGCCATCTTCGCTATCAGCGAGTAGTTGCCCAATATCATAATGACGGCCTTTTGCTTGCAGCAACTTATGGTCGCGGATTTGCCCTAACTGCGAGATAACACCATCAGCAGGACTCACAATACCGTTTGCACGGCTATCAATGATACGCGCGTCGTCTTTTAGCTCACGGGTAAAAAAGTCATTAAAGCTTTCATAAGCGTTAAAGCTTTGGCGCTCGTATTCATCTAAGCTCACATTGTAAGCTTTGGCAAAGCTGCGGATAAAGGTGCGCTTAACATAAGGATGGCGGCTGGCGGCCAAACGTCCAGCTACTTTACTCAATTGCTGCTGCGGCACAAATTGTTGAAGGGTGGCAAATAAATTCATAATGAGGCTACCAAAATAGGGTTTGATGTAATAATTAATTAGGCAAGTTAATGGCGGTATTTTATCATGGTCAGGGTATGATTGTATGACCATAAACGGTAAGCTATTTATAAATAAGGAATGCTATAAATGAGAGCACTGATACAAAGGGTGCAGCGCGCCAGTGTCACTGTCGATGCACACTGCGTTGGTGAGATTGAACATGGTCTATTGGCCTATATTGGCTTGGGTCATGATGATAATTTGCAAAGTGCGCAGCGTATGATTGATAAAATTCTCACTTATCGCATTTTTGATAATGATGATGACCCTGCTAAGTTTGGTAAATTGGATAAAAATGTTCAGCAAGTAGGCGGTGGTTTATTACTGGTCTCACAATTTACCTTAATGGCAAAAACCGATAAGGGGCGTCGTCCTGACTTTGGCGGAGCAATGGCACCCGATGCCGCGCAAGCATTGTTTGAGCAACTGGTAAATTACGCCAAAACCCAACATCCTAATGTAGCAACTGGTGAGTTTGGCGCTGATATGCAAGTGGCAAGTATCAACGATGGACCGTTAAATTTTTTATTGGAAGTTTAGAGGTTTAACGTTTTAGAAGCTTGATTTTTACAAGCTTAATTTTTTGCACTAAAGTTTTAAAGGCTAGCTGTCAGGCTTTTGTAGCAAAGGATAAGGATTGACCGCGCTGCCATTGATATAAATCCCGTAATGGACGTGCGGCGGCGTACCTTTGGCATTACCACTGTCGCCGACGTAACCGATAGTATCGCCGCTATTTACCCAGTCGTTTGGGCTAATATCGGCATAATCCTCTAGATGCGCATAATAATGTCCTGCGCCGCCCGGTCCAATGATGAACACCACGCGACCGCCTAACGTATTTTCACCGACTTTACTGACGATGCCTTGTGTCGTTGCTTGTATCGGCGTACCTCGCTTGGCAAATATATCGATGCCTTCGTGAGAGCGACCTTGGCTACGCGCGCCGCCCCATGTATCGGTTAGGTGCTGTGCTGGTAATGGCGAGGGCAGACTGTTTTCTGTCGGTAATTCTTGTTGTAATAAACTGAGCTGTTGCCATTTTGCCATCACAAACGACTGGGTTTGTTGACTGATACTCGGTAAGAGCTTGTCAAATACAAATAACAGCATCAATAATACAGCTGCCTTGATGAATACACTTATTACACGGCGTAAAAAGGTTGGTTTTGAATTTGGATTTGGCGTAGGCTTATTACCATCTGCTAGCATCGATATCTCTTTATTTTTTTTGAGTTAACTCTAATGGGTAGTATAAGAGTTAACGTCTCTATTCTTTGTATACCATTGTTATTTCTAGTTTTTATCCCCATAAACATAACGTAGTTTTTAAAAGTTACGTGGCTTTTAAAATTCACGCGGCTTTTAAATTTACCTAGCTTTTACAATCTCACTTAAAACACCAATATTGCTACCTATAGCGAAATAACTATCTATCAATAACTATGCTTAAATAATGATGGCTAAATCTTTATGACTGATACTGCGCTGATTATCGATACCGAAACCGATCAAGGTCGTGATCCGCGTCCGATTCAAGTGGCGACTATTAATGTAGCGACGGGATTTGAGTGGATGAAATACTTTAATAGTGGGCGCTCGATATCACCCGTGGTCATTAGAATTCATGGTATTACCGATGATGATGTCGCCGGTCTTGAGCGCTTTGAGTTGGATGCGTTTGAGTTGCCGCAGTATTTGATTGGGCATAATGTGCGCTTTGATTGGCGGGTGATTGGCAGTCCGTCTGCTAAGCTAATATGTACGGTGCGGCTGGCGCGCATCGCTTTTCCAGAGTGGAGCGCCTATGGTCAGTCGAAATGTATTGAGCAGTTATTAGGTAAAGGGGAAGCAAACAGAATGACGATTGCCGCTCATGATGCGCTCGGCGATGCGCGCATGTGTTATCTGCTTTATCAGGCGTGCTGCGAGCGTTTAGAGATTGCACCGACAGATTTTGCGGCGGTCCATGCTATCGCCAATAAAGCCAATCCGGTGAGCAAAATGCCCTTTGGTAAACATAAGGGTATGCTGATTAAAGACGTACCTATCAGCTACGTAAAATGGATGCTGGGTAATATCTATAATATGCAGCCGTCGCTCTATTCTGCTTTGACCAAGCGTGTTAAAGCAGAACAAGCAGCAAAAAACACGCAAGACTAAATAGACTTGCGCTTAAATGGATTAACTCAACAGAACTTATTGCTGCTTAGCTAACCAATCGACCGCCATTTGCCAAAGCTGCGGGGCTTTGGCATTGGTTCTGCTACTAAAATAGCGCATATGACCGATACTGTTTAAGCCGAACTCTTTTGGCTCAAAAAAGCGTTTTTCGACTGGCATTTTGCTAAAGACGCGAATCATATCATCCATATTTTTGCTATTGGCAATCTCATCATCGCTAAAGCCAAGCCACAATGCTGGCATATCAAGCTCATCATAGAAGTGAGTATGAATGCTTTTGCCAAAAGCGGTCTTGATATAGCCTGCGCCATTGCACCACTCGCGCCATTGACGAGCGACGCCGCGTGGTAGCGGCTCGCCCATACCGATTTTATCCGCCGGGGTATAACCGAAGGTTAAGTTAGTGAGTGGGATAAAGGCATCCATAAACCCCATCGCTTTGAGCTTATAAGGCATGTCCATATTTTTGATGCGCCCTGATGAGCAAGCGACATTGAAGACCGACGTAATGACTTGGTAGTTTGGCATTAAACCAATCAGCTGACCACCGGCGCTATGACCAATCAAATGATAAGTCGCATCGGCAAATTCGTCTTGTAAGGCATCAAGCACGGCTGGCATGTCATGGCGACCCCAACTGATTAAAGAGGCGTCACATTTAGCCAAATCAGACGATAGCGATTCACCGATACCTTCATTATCAAAGGTTAGGACACCAAAGCCACTGGCTGCTAAATAAGTGGCAAAATTGTGATAAAACTGCCGTTTGATACCGGTCGCTGGTGCTATCATGACCGCTGCTTTCACCTCATCTTTAGGGCGATAGACAGTCGCTGCCAATGCCCGATTGCGATCAGTCATGATGCTTAGTGCATAAGTATCCGTTTGATTCTGCGTATTTTCCATGGTTTAACCTTAATATGTTATTGCCATTTTTATGAGTAGGTACTTTTTTATCAGTAAATGCTTTGGGTAAATAAAAACGCTTAAGATGCGCTGAGCGTTTAATAATCAGTGTTAATCATATCGTCATTGAGCTGCGACTAATTGTTTAATCTATGGCATAACTCTGCGATAACCGCATGATGACCGAGTTACAACACCGCTTATGGTAAAATAAATCTTAGGTAGGAAGGTAGGCGAAAATGACTTCTAAGTTCTATAAGCAGGTTCTATGTGCGAATTCTATATGGTTTGTTTTGCACAATATTAACCAAAAAAATTAATCAGTATTTATTTTGACCAATCAACACACATCAACAAACCACCAGGTATGAATAAACGTGTTTTAATAGCCAAGTATTTAGTAGCTATATATTTAATAAAAAGTCGATATAAAAATTAAGGAAGTTTTATGCAAATGAAAATTAATAATGACACTTATGAAGTCATTACCAGTCAAGATATTACCAATATTGAAAAAGCAGTGGATAAATCAGCGTTGACGATGCCGTTAGTAGCGGTTTATTGTGGTTCGCGTTTGGGCAATAATGAAGTCTATGAGCAGGCAGCGCGCGAGCTTGGCCGTGAGCTTGCCGATAATGGCATGGGTCTGGTTTATGGCGGCGCGAGCATCGGGCTGATGGGCGCAGTGGCAGATGAAGTCATCCAAGGCGGCGCGCAAGCGGTTGGTGTGATTCCAACTTTTATGCTCAAGCACGAAATTGCTCATGAGCAGCTGACCCGTCTGCATTTGACCGATACCATGCATACCCGTAAAACGGTGATGGCAGAATATGCCGATGCCTTTATTACCTTACCGGGCGGGCTTGGGACGCTAGAAGAAATTATGGAAATCGCCACGTGGCGTCAGTTATATCAGCACGAAAAACCGATGATTATTCTGAATATCAATGGGTTCTATGACCGTATGATTGAGCATTTAAAATATACCGCTGACCAAGGCTTTATGAAGCAAGAAGACCTTGAGCGTTTGGTCGTTTGTAATAGCATTAGTGAAGCGATTGACATGCTAAAAACAGTGGTAACCATAGAAGGCGCGGTCGATACCGAAAAAATGGCCGGTAACTAAGCTAATTAGGCGCTAATATATACTGCCTTTACATAAAAAAGGAGAGAAGGGCTTATCATTAGCCTTTCTCTCCTTTTTTGTTTTAATTTTATTAACATTTAAATCATTTTAACTCGTTTCACAAATACCATGGTTTACGCCTGCCATTGCTAATGGAAAGCCGCGTTCTTGCGCCAAATGACGCGCAACTTTATCAATCTCCACGCTATCATTTTGCGCTAAATACGCCCATTCATGGGCATAACGCTGACTATTTTCTGCCATATCATTAGCAATCAAACCAAGCTCAGTCAATTCATCAACGATTTGATCGGCAGCAATCAGCGTCGATGAGGCTTTGACGTTTTCTGCGCGCGCATAGCGAATATTAGAGTATAAGCTCACATCGGCAACCCGCAGCGTATCGTCTTGACCGGGTATTTGCTGGCCACCGTATAGCGCGTTACCGACCGTACGCGCGCTATGGAAAGTGGGCACAAACTCAGCGACGTAATCAATCGCTTGTTGGCTACGCGCTTGCAGCGGCGCTTTATCCCAGCCATCTTCGATATAGTGTAAGTATTGCGACGGCAATTCAGGCTGGGCGCTGTCTTTATTGGAGGCGACCAAGCCATCATCAAATAAGGTGATAAATTTACTCATGCCATGTATTTGAAAATAGCCACCGGGGTAGGGCGTTAGCTGCGCCATGCCTTCTGGCGTACCACGATCGCCATAGACGATAATCTCTGGTATCTGCCCGCCGGTGTCATCCCAGTGGGTGATATAAGAGGATTTAAACTCGACCATACGCGTGACTTTGACGCCGACCATATCATCGATGACGCCGGTACGAAAACCGCAAGCGTTGATTAAGTAATCGACTTCGATAGATTCGATTTTGCCGTTAGATTGCGCTTCAGGGTCTAAACTAGCACCTTGCTGATAATCGATACGCCATTTAGTCACATGATGGTCAGCGTTTGAGCAATTCTCACAGTCGACGGGCATGACTTGCTTAACTTGTGTATCGGTAAAGACATGCGCGTGCTCATAGCCTTCTAAAGCCAATTGCGCAGACGCTGCCAAGCGGAAGATATTCCAGCCATATTCTTGTACGACAATCAGCGGAAATTTGACTTTATTTAAATCCAAATACTTAGCGACCGGTATCATCCATTCGTCAACCGACCGCGGCACCGTTACTTGCTCACGCTCAGACAATGCAATCAATTGCTCATGGCTATAGAGCTGATAGTAATTTTCAGGTTCGCCGAGTACTTTATTATTGGCATCTTCAGCGATAAGCTCACGATAAGCGTCAGTCAAGATATCAAGGCGCGGTAGCAAGTCTTCGGGCAAGCCTTCATCGCGGGTAGGCACAGCAAATACCGTCGGGCGTACATCGATGGTATAAGGATAAAGGCGTAAAATATCGATGCATTGTTTGAGCAGAGCGACGCAATCTTCATCAGGAATTTCACGGTATAGATTGCCGCCAGCATGCAAATGACACATCGGTGGACCATCGATAAGCGAGGTGTTTTTTTCAAATAGATAGGTTTCAAGCCCTAAGGCTGCCAGACGAATTGCAATGGTTGCCCCAGCTGTACCGCCACCGAGAATACCAACCCGTTTGGTAGCAGGCGCTTGATTGTTCGTAAAAGAATGAGTCATTGTCGTTGTTATATCCTTAATCGCATTCCTGTCATCAGGAGCTGCTCGGCGTATTCGTGAAATGATTTGTTTGTAGATAAAGTGTTTTTAAATACCAAGTTAATTTTAAATACCAAGGTGCTTTTAAATAACAAGGTACTTTTAAATAATCGAGGTCTAACTATTTTTATTTTAAACCGCTTATGTTTTATAGAGGGTGTCGCTATCGATATGCATACAGACGATATGCGTGCATGGGCAGCCAAGTTCAATACGTATCTTAAGCCGCGATGGTCATATTTGCCATTGTGCAGTCATTCCTAATTTCTATAGCGTTATTCTACGAAAAACGGCTACTTATATAAGGATAAATAGGTAAGTACGTGCATCAGTTTTGTCAATGAATAGCACTGGGGCGGTAGGTTAAAGCCTGAGCGCTGCTAAGCGTATTTATAGAGTTAAGTATTTAATTTTGCGTTATTTGTAAACTTTAGGCGCTTTTGTAAATTTATATGCTGAGAGAAACGTGCGCTTTGATGCCTATGCTATATTAAAAACACTTGAAGCCAGCGCTAAACCATTTCATGTACCTCAATCATTGTACGTATTATGGTTAAAAGCAGCCGATGACAAGAAGAAATCCAATAAAAAATTTTTCACTATTAACAAGGAAGTTATTATGAAACACATACTGGTATTATCTGCTCTTAGTGGCATGCTAGCGCTCAGTGGTTGTTCAACCCTAAATAATATGGTCGGCAATGACGATTCGGGTATGCACGATGTGCAAGCGACCAATAAAAACACGGCTCCTGTCGCTAGTAAAAACGGCATGCTCGTCGATGCTAGCAATCATATGACCTTATATACTTTTGATAAAGATTCTATGAATAAGTCAGAATGTGGCAGCGCCTGTCTGCTCGTTTGGCCTGCATTTATGGCACCGAGTAATGCCAAAGCGTCAGGGCAGTTCGCCGCCTTTAAACGCGAAGATGGCAAATATCAGTGGGCAATGAATGGTAAACCTTTATACTTTTATGCCAATGACACAAAGGTTGGCGATAAAGATGGCGATAATAAACTTGGCGTTTGGCACATTGTAAAAACCAAATAACTTTCCATTTTTCTAAAAATAAGCTTTCCAAAAATAAGTTTTCCATAAAAAGGCAGCTAGCGTGGCTGCCTTTTTTTGGTTATTTATGCGGTTTTTTAACATAGCATGATGGCTTTAAGACGAGCTCTTATCGTAGAAGCTGCTTGCATCGAGCGACAAAAACCGTTAAAATCGCGGTTTGATTTTCCCGCTGGGGAAAGGCTAAGTGAGCAGCGGTGTGGTGTTGGGTGCTGGAATAAGCCAGTGACGCAGTTGCCAGACCAGAAGATGTCCTTAGTGCCTCAGTTACGTATGTTAGTGTGATTAATAGTCAAAAACGTCGTTAATCAAAAGCGCTGTACATACATCGGACATAGAGAGTTTATTATGCGTAAAGATATCCATCCTAATTACCAAGAAGTTTTGTTCCATGACACTAACGCTGACGTGTTTTTCTTAACTCGTTCAACCGTTAAAACCAAAGCCACTCGTGAATACGAAGGCACAGAATATCCATACTACCCACTTGATATCTCAAGTGCGTCGCATCCATTCTATACTGGCGAACAACGTAAAACTTCTACTGAAGGCCGTGTTGCAAGCTTCAACAAACGCTTTGGTGCGTTTGGTGGCCGTAAGAAAGCTGCTGATACTGACGCTGCAGAGTAATTTATACTTATGGTATAAATGCATTTCGCTAAGCAGTCTTTTGCTAAGCCATAAAAAACCGCTGAACATTCAGCGGTTTTTTTTGTTTAAATTTTGACGTTAAATTTTAAGCTGTTAGTGTTTAGAAAGTCAGTTTTTTAGCTATTATTGTTTAGAAGGTAGGGCTGTTTAATTTAGCAGCTGATGAATCTAGCAAGTCGACAATCAACTCTGCCAACTGCTGCGCCCAATAACCGTACATAAGGCTGCTAGGATGAAAGCCATCACTGGCAAACATCACCCTGATATCGATTGGGGTGCCATTAGAATGCTCGTCTATCATGCGGGCAAAGTCCGTTGCCATATAGGTGACACTATCGTGAGCGGCACAAATTTGCTGTAAGGTGTTATCAAGGATAGAGGCTTTGGCACCGACGAAGTTATTCAACGGTGCAGGTATCGCCGGCATCTGTGCCATCGGCGGTAGGCTTAAAAAAATCAGCTCTCGCACACCAAATTTTCGCTGGGCAATAGCAATGATATTTTCGATTTGCTGTTGCCATTGATGAACAGAGACGTTGGAGGTGGTGTCATTAACGCCGACACTTAATACCATCACATCGATAGGCTGGCTTGGCGCAGGCAACACATAAAGCCTGCGCAAAATATCAAAGCTGGTATGACCAGTCGTCGCTTGCAGAGACCAGTTTAATGTATGAAATGCGCTCTGGATAATAGGCTGCTGGGTCAAGATGGGAATCAAATTGCCGACAAGCGCCTCTTGCTGGGTCTGACTACCGACGCCAGCCGCTGCCGAATCGCCAACGACCATCAAGTTTAGCGTTTGCTGTGTATCTTTTGAGGTATTGGCAGCGCTGTCAGTTGCATTGTTTAATTGAACTTGACCATGCCTCTCGCCATTTGGTTCGGGCAGGCGCACGGTATCGCGCTTGATTTTGTGCCCTTGATACAGGTACACAGGGGCGAACAACACGTCTCTTGCAACCGAAGCTATTTTATTCTGCATTTTTTTAGTGGCTACCATCCTGCTCGCTCCCGAATAGTGGTGAGGTTGTCTTCAA
The DNA here is from genome assembly GCF_027919975.1 of Psychrobacter sp. ANT_H3. Taxonomy (NCBI): domain Bacteria; kingdom Pseudomonadati; phylum Pseudomonadota; class Gammaproteobacteria; order Moraxellales; family Moraxellaceae; genus Psychrobacter; species Psychrobacter sp. ANT_H3. Next base: position 55,045 of record NZ_JAQISM010000003.1, read on the forward strand.
TAAGTAATTTACCATCGATATATACATCGCGTAATAGGTTATCTTCTGCTGTCGATAAATTATCAGCTTTAATAGTTTCTAACGTTCCGTTGCTGTTCTTTATCAATGCTAAACGGCCTTTTTTCGAGCGTTTTGAGCGGCTAGTGACTGGGTCTTTATAAATGTCGGTCCACACGCCGTCGATAGAGATGGCACTGGCTTTCATCGCCCAACTCATGGTATCGCGATTGACTTGCTGTAGTAGCCCGCCGCCCATGCCAAAGGTGATATTGTCGGCGCTAAAACCAGCGTTCAATATCACATCGATGATTTTGCCTAAGCTTTGCGGGCTGATACCATCGCCTTGGATGACACGCACATAATCAGGCAGCACTTTATAACCTTTACTATTGATGGTCGTACCAAATTTTACTGCCAAGCGCTCCAAGGCTTCGCGAACCACTTTTGCCGGATCGCCGCTGTCAGGTCGGATAACTAAAGTCCCGCCCATATTTTTGACGTCTTCTTTTAGGCTACCGCCCCAAATATTATCAATGGCATTCCATAAGTCATAGCTGTCAGATACCACGGAAAAACTCTTATCAGCGCCGCCAAACTGCTCAATCATATTGGCAAAGGCGGCGGTTTCTCCATCACGGCCCCAAGCGGTCATAGTACTGTGCTCAGCGGCAGGAATAGAGAAGGCTGGCATCTCTTTATCCATGTGATACCAACGGCTAGCGGCAACCAAAGCCGTCATCGAATCAGTACCAGCAAAGTTCACCAAATGCGCAAGGCTGCCAAGTGCCACAGATTCTTGGCTCGAAGCACCGCGTGAACCAAAATCATGCAAACGGAAAATCAGTGATTCGGTATTATCCGCAGATTTTTCTAGTGCCCGACGTATGATGCTTTTGCAATAGTGCGAGACGCTCGCAACCGTTGAAGGATACCAAATTGCACGCAGTAGCGCCGTTTCGATATAGCTTGGTAGCCAATAGAACTCAGGGTCAGTATTGATGATTTGACAGACCACATTGGATGATGGAACAACGCTGCCTTCAGGAATGGCTTCGATGCGTAGTGGTAGATAGCCGCCATGCTTATTGACTATCAGCTCCCAACCAGCACGGTTAAAGGTCAAGCCATGCGCCTGAATGACCATTTCGGCTTCATCGATATCTTGATGGGTAATAGGCGTGCTGAGGTATTCTTTAATAAAGGCTTGCAAGCCAAAAAACACCACATCGTAATCGCCTTTACGCGCCTCAATGTAGCTAGACAGATACTCACTACCGCTTGGATATTGCACCCAATGTGAGGTTTTATAGCTGTCGCTATTTAAGATTAAATTGTTTAGATTGCTGGTATACATCACAGAACTCCTCTGCTTTGAGATGCCGTAGCTGTTTTTTAAATAACAGTTGCGGCGCTAAACCATTGCCGTCTATCGGCGCTGGCGTGAAAAATTGTCAATAAAAGATTGGATAGCCGTCTGATAAAATTCTATAAACCAACCATTTTAGTAATAATTGCATAATGGTCTTCAAACATCATAGTTGCATCAAGCTCAGCAAGCGGTAGCCAAAAAGCCTTGGCAGCATCGTCGCCGCCTTTTACTTTTGGTAAGCCTTTTGGGTCGTTTTTAAGCTGAAAGTAAAATGCTTGGGTAATCGTGCGACCACGTGCCGAGCGGTAAGGATCATCAAAGGTATGCTGACTATGACAAGAGCCGCGTAGTACCGGTTCAGGGACTTTTAGACGGGTTTCTTCGCGTAGCTCGCGGATACAGGCATCAAATAAAGTTTCTTTTGGATTCAAAAAGCCACCCGGTAATGCCCACAGCCCGCGCCCTGGCATACTACGGCGCTCAACCAATAAAATATGCCCTGATTGGACGACCAAGGCATCAGCGGTCATAAAGGTTGGTGGGTAGGGCGCAGATTCCCATTGTCTTTTATATTTATCGACAAAATCCGCTTCTTCATGCAGGTTTTGATAAATATCAGTCTTTTTAAAGTCATTGAGGACGTTGCGGGTCGACTCAGGGGTGCGCTCAGGCGTTGGCGTGGCACCCATCAGGTAGCTGTCACGAATAGGGGTGGCGGATAAATTGTGATAATTGGGCACAGAAACCGACGCCCAACTTGGGAATAATGACAAATAATACGATGAGCTGTCTTTTGAATGACCAATCAGCCCAATGTCAGTTTGCAAGTCGCCGGTGACCGATTTGACGCCCGCTTGCACATATTGCAGCCAGCGCGTGTCATTGTAGAGTGCATCGTCGAGTGCAACGCAGTGGATACGTGCTGCTTCTGCTGGCGAGTAGGCGTTTTTTATCATCGTCGCGCGCTCATCGACGCTAAATGGATTACGCAGACTACGTGGTAAGTTAGCAGAACCGATCAGCATAATGACGTTATCGGCACGTTTTAAGGCTTCATCGACCACCGCTTTGTGACCGCAATGAAACGGCTGAAAGCGCCCAATAAATACCAAATAACGATAGTGTTTGTTTTTATCTGCATGCTGCTCTGCTGAATCGCTCATATACGCCACTTTCCTACTACTGATATTTCATTGATTAAAAAAAGTAATGCCGCCAATACTGACACAGCATGGGAGTTGCTGACAAGTGTAAAGATGTTTAGGGGTGTATCACCATTGGCTATTACCTGTATTCAAGTTTGTTCAGACAAATAAATATAAGACTCTTCTAATTGGCATGCTTATCAATCCACGCAGTAACCGTTGGCCAAATCTCTTTGGCGGCGGGACGACTGTTTAAGATACGGCTATGGGTGTAATCGTCTAAATCGCCATTAATAATTGAGTATTCGCGAAAAACGTTATCAGGATTGCTAAAATCGTTAAAAAGTGACTGGCAGCCTTGAGAAGGCGAGATAAATTTATCACCCTTGGCGCTGATGGCATAAATCGGTGTAGTAATCTTTGCCATATATTGCCGATAATCAAAGCAATCGTCATCCGTTAACTGAATAGCATTTTTTTGACGGTTATGATTATCAAAAGCGCTGTCTTTGACACCAGCAGCGTCTATATCTTTTTGCTTAATAAAACTGCTATGAAAGTTTTTACGCAAATTCCATTCGTACCATTGATTCATGGTGTGATGGCTTTCGTTAATGGGTCCCATGTTGAGTTTTCTGGCAGGTATATAGCCGACTATACGCGTAAATATCTTGGCGGCGACTATTTTAAAATAGTTCTTCGGATTGACTATTGCGCCGTAAACTTGGCAAGCAAACATACTGATACTATTGATTTTAGCGATGTAATGCGGATTTTGGATTAAAAACATCGTTAAGCAAGCACCGCCGCCGCTATGAGTGACGCAGTGTAAATTGCTGAGCTTTAATTCATTAAATAAATAATCGAAAGTGGCAGCAAAATCATAGGTTGCGACGGTTTCAAAGTTAAATTTATCTTTTGGTACTGCGCTTGCACCATGGCCGCGCCACTCCATAATATAACAATGATGGCCAAGCTCAGCTAAGTATTCGGCGATTCTTAAGCAGGTGTTTTTATCTGAAAAAGTACCATGCGTTAAGAAAATGTTTTGCCCTTGATTAGCAGTGTCATTTTTAACAGTGTCATTTTTAGCAGAGCCATTGTTAGTATCAACATTAGAACATTGATGGGTTTTTTGACTATCGAATATCTCCCAAACAGCGATTTGCACCTTATCTTTGGTCGTCACTAACGTTAGATTCTCAGTCATCATAAAGATTTTCTCTTAAACTCATACCATGCTTATTAGTATATAAATGCCGTAATGGCTAAGTTATAGCACAACTTAGCCATTTATAGTTATGCTTCCATAACTGTGAGTCTACAGACATGAATGAATCTACAGGTATGAATCTAGGATATGAGAGCTATCAGCATCGTATAGACAAAAAAACTGCCAGTGATGGATTTAATCACTGGCAGTTTTTTAACAATGAAGCTGATTAAGAATAAGGTTTAAGCGTCTTTACTAAATTCATTAAATGAAGCAACGGCTTCGGCAGCGTACATCATTGACGGACCGCCGCCCATATAAACACACATGCCCAAGGTTTCAGCGACTTCTTGCTCGGTGGCGCCAAGTTGTACCAATGCTTTGGTATGAAAACCGATACAAGCATCACAGCGCGCGCCAACCGCTAAGGCGAGGGCAATCAGCTCTTTGGTTTTTTTGTCCAATACGCCATCTGCGGTTGCCGCTGCACCGAGCTGCGAGAAGGCTCTGCTGGTTTCAGGAATATGCTTGTGTAATTTTGCCATATTGGTTGAAACGTGTTTGGTGATGTCTTTAAATGATTTAGTCATGGGATGGATGCTCCTCGTTACGCCAGATTAAAACGCTTATAAAGTGCAAGCGTGGTTTATTAAAACTGAGTTAAATACAAACGTATTTTTTGGTAAAAACTGCTACGTTTTCTTGAACGGCTATGTCAATTATGGAATAGGCTAGGTATTGAATTCGAAAGTTTTTGTTATATTTAATTATAATATATAAAATTATATATTAAATCAAGAGGCTTATTTGATTTGCTTACGTCAAAATTGAACGGATGCGTACATGAGGCTATGGCTTTTTAAAGACTTTAAATGGTTTTTGTTGACCAAGTACATGGATAGAACTAATAAATGTAAAATGCCGATTATCATTAAATAAGCGCTTTGAACTTGATAAGTTCGCTTGTGGTCTTAATATAGAATGGACAGTTACGATAAATGGATTATTAAGGTAGCAGTCAGGCCACTGCTAAATCGCAGTAGCACGGTCGGAATTATGCGTTAAGTGCGCTATAATAGAGCCAATAACTGCGAATAACCGTTAATAAATACGAACCGTCATGACGGTTAAAGCAATAAAACCATATACCAAGATGATGGATAATCTCATTTATCCCACCCTCACATGACATTGACGACACAGTAGACGTGACCAATATAACGCTTGTGTCATAACACATAGGAAGCATTATGAGTGAACACAATCCAACTGATACTCAAGTAGAACCTGCTGCCGATTACGAGTCAGCGTTAGATACTGAGCAAACGGAAGCCAAAAGTAACATCACCATCACCGAAGCCGCGCAAGGCTATTTGGCAGATTTACTGGCGAAACAAGATACTGATGGTATCGGCGTGCGTATTTTCGTTGAGCATCCAGGTACGCCGCGTGCCGAGTGCTGCATGGCTTATAATCAGCCGGGCGAAGAAGACAGCGCTGATTTGAAATTTACTTATGACAATTTTTCGGCATTTATTGAAGCGGCATCGGTCCCTTATCTAGAAGATGCGGTGATTGATTATAATAAAGACCGTTTTGGTGGGCAGCTGACATTCCGTGCGCCAAACTCGAAAGTGCCAAAAGTCGGTGCCGATGCCAGTGTCGAAGAGCGTATCAACTATGTCTTGCAGTCTGAGATTAACCCAAGCTTGGCCGCTCATGGCGGTGATGTACAGCTGCTTGAATTGATTGATGAAGAAGGCGTTGGTCTGACTGCTGTATTAAAATTCGGTGGTGGTTGCCAAGGCTGTTCAGCGGTTGATATGACGTTACGTCAGGGCGTTGAAGTACAGTTAAAACAGCAGATTCCAGAGCTGACGCAAGTGATTGATGAGACCGATCATACCCGTACTGAAAACGCTTACTATAAATAAAAATTGACGAGTCGTTATAAAAATAGCGCCGATATCACCTAGGGATATGCTTATTAGTTTCATTGCTTATAAATATTGCTTATGAATATTTGTCATTAAGAGATGAGAAATTTGCTATTCTTTTAATAAAGAAGCTGGGTTATGATTAACTCAGCTTTTTTTATGACCTTTTCTTTTTTATGAATGCCATTTAGCGATAGATATCTTGGTATGAATTTTTTAATCATAAAATCTCGATTTAATAATTAACGAATATATAGGAGCACATTATGAGTGATGGACAACCAGCTAAGCAAAATACCCAGCGTCTTGAGACCTTGGCAATTCACGCCGGCTATACTGTAGAGCCAACCACCAAAGCGGTCGCCGTGCCTATTTATCATACCAGCTCGTATGCGTTTGATAATACCCAACATGGCGCAGATTTGTTCGATCTAAAAGTTGCTGGTAACATTTATACCCGTATCATGAACCCGACCAATGCCGTATTAGAAGAGCGTGTGGCGGCACTTGAAGGCGGTATTGGTGCACTTGCGGTAGCGTCTGGTATGGCGGCCATCACTTATGCTATCCAAACGATTTGTGAAGCGGGCGATAATATCGTCGCAGTATCGACGCTATATGGCGGCACTTATAATCTATTTGCGCATGCTTTGCCGCGCCAAGGTATCGAAGTCCGCTTTTTTGACCATAAAAATCCTGAAGCGATTCGCGATTTAATCGATGATAAAACCAAAATGGTCTTTGCCGAAAGTATCGGTAATCCACTGGGTAATATCGTTGATATCCAAACACTGAGTGACATCGCCCATGAATATGGCGTACCAGTGGTAATTGATAGCACGGTTGCGACGCCAGCGCTGTGCCGTCCATTTGAGTTCGGCGCTGATATTGTCATTCATTCATTGACCAAATATATGAGCGGTACGGGCACCTCAATTGGTGGCGCGATTGTTGACAGTGGAACTTTCCCTTGGGGCGATTATCCTGAGCGCTTCCCATTACTAAATACTCCAGATGAAAGCTATCACGGCGTAAACTTCGTCAAAGACGTTGGCGCAGCAGCATTTATTGCCCGTGCGCGCGTCGCGCCACTGCGTAATACCGGCGCGGCAATCAGCCCGCTCAATGCCTTCGGAATCATGCAAGGTATGGAGACGTTAAGTTTACGTATGGAGCGTCATGTCCAAAACGCCCAGGCAGTTGCCGAATATCTACGTGACCATGATAAGGTTGCTTGGGTGAAATATGCCGGTTTGCCAGACCATCCTGAGCATGAGCTTGCTAAGAAATATATGAAAGGCACGCCATCCGCTATTTTAACCTTTGGGGTAAAAGGTGGCTTGGAAGCAGGCGCGCGCTTTATTGATGCGCTGCAACTGATTACGCGCTTGGTTAATATCGGTGATGCTAAATCACTCGCTTGTCACCCAGCAACCACTACCCATCGTCAGCTCAACGAGCAAGAGCTAGAGAATGCTGGGGTCAGTACGGATATGGTCCGTCTATCGATTGGTATTGAGCACATTGAAGATATCAAAGCCGATTTAGAGCAAGCACTTGCCGCTGCTTAATTAAGCAATAGCTTTCTTCTGCTTTGTAAATGAATACTAAAAAGCCCATATCTTAGGATATGGGCTTTTTTATAAGCGACTTATTATGAAAGATTGGTCTAAGACAGTTAGATGATTAAACAGTTAAAACACGGCGTGAGATATCTTGATACTCTTGCGATGATAAGCGTGGACCAAACTGCTGAATCACTTGGGCGGCTACTTCGCTGGCAAGTCGTCCGCATTCTGGCAAGCTATAGTGCTGCGATAAAGCATATAAAAACGCCCCAGAATAGTTATCACCAGCGCCATTGGTATCGATAACATTGGCAACAGCTGGTGTCGGAATCTCATAAATCTCAATCTCAGACTCATCATTTGGCTTATGGGCGATGATGGCGCCATTTGGACCATCGGTAACAACCGCCGTTTGGCAATGCTCAAGTAAAGCTCGCGCTGCCGATTTATGCTGTTTTTTATCGGTGAATAATTTGGCTTCTTCACTATTACAGAATATCACCGCGACTTTATTGCCAAGCATATTAAGTAAACCTTCTTTGGCAAACTTTACTACCGCAGGATCAGCAAAGCTGACGGCGATTTTGGCACCATGGATACCTGCTTGTTGGCGCAGTTGGGTCATTGCGGGCTGAATACCTTCAGACATCGCCAGATAACCTTCTAAATATAACCAGCCAGCTTGGGTTAGTGCCTCAAAGTCGACGTTATCAGCGGTAATATCGCTTGAAGTCCCAAGGAAGGTTTGCATGGTACGCTCGCCATCTTCGGTCACTGCCACCACGCACGAACCGGTCACACCGCCTGCATGGATTGACTGAGGGGAAGTAGCAACGCCCGCTTCATGTAAGTCTTTTAGATAAAATTTGCCTTGTTTATCATCGCCGACGCGGCAGGCATAAAAAGGTTTACCGCCCAAACTTGCAAAGGTATACATGGCATTGGCCGCTGAACCGCCGCCCGCTTGTTTTGATGGCTCAATCTCGGCCAGCTTGAAATACGCCAATAACTGCTGCTGCTCTTCAAGTCCTGCCAGCGTCATATTGCCTTTGGTCAGGTCAGTTTCTTCTAACGCTGCATCTGACAGCAGATATTCGTGGTCAACCAAGGCATTACCTATCGCCATCACATCGTACATTATGTCTCTCTCCTCAATGAATTTATCAATGCTTAATTTATCAATGCTTAATTTATCAATGCTTCGCTTATTTTTTTATAGTAAAAACTATTCTGCTTGTAGCTCAAGTAAGCGCTGATAGAGCGCGTTTTTTTTGACGCCTGTGATATCGGCAGCTAAGGCAGCCGCTTTTTTAACCGATAAATCCTCTAGTAAGCGCTGTAATAATTTATCATGAATACTGATATCGTCATCGTCTTGCGCCACATTTACCCCAGCAACGACGACGACAATTTCACCGCGTTGCTGATTGTCATCGGCTTTAACAAATTCAACCAATTCGCCAAGCGTGCTTTTATGCACGGTCTCAAAGGTTTTGGTCAATTCACGGCAAAACGTCACTTCGCGCTCCGCCCCAAAAATAGCAGCCATATCTTCTAAGCTGGCAATAATACGATGCGGTGCTTCATAAAATATCAAGGTTTCGGTACGTGCATTCAGAGCCGTTAATTGTTTTTGGCGACCGTGGGTTTTGGCCGGTAAAAAGCCAATAAAGCTAAAGCGGTCTGAGGGCAATCCTGCAACGGATAGCGCAGCAATAGCAGCAGAGGCACCAATAATAGGGGAGACGCGAACGCCAGCAGCATGGGCGGCTTGTACCAATTGATAACCGGGGTCACTAATCAGCGGCGTGCCAGCATCACTAATCAGCGCAACCGAATGACCTTGCTGAATCATCTCAATAATTTTGGGTGTTTGAATGGCGCTATTATGTTCATGATAGGCCCAAAGCTTATTATGACCTTTTTGCTTGGTAGCGCTATCAGTATCTTTTGCAGCGTCAGTTGTACTGGTTTTGCTATCGCTATCGTTAGCAATAGTTTCTTTCGTATCTTTGGTATGGATGCCAAAATGTGATAACAGCTTGCCTGAAGTGCGGGTGTCTTCACAGGCGATGATAGCAACCTGCTTTAGGGTATCGATTGCGTGCGGTGTCATGTCGCTCAAATTACCAATCGGCGTGGCAACGATATAAAGACAAGCTGGCATCGCGGTAGGGCTAGACATGAAAACCTCTGAGTATTAAGAAAGAATATTAAAGTATTAAAAAAGGATATTAAAAACGAATATTAAAAATGTGTGGCGCTATAAAGGCTGATTTAAATAAAAAGTCAGTCAGCATAAGAACGCGAAAGTGGTTAGTTTAGCATGATGTGCTATGATAATTCTGAAATGTTCAGCGGGCCCATAGACGTGATAGCAAATGACAAACCGTTAACCCTGACTTCACCGACACAGCGTCAAGGCAGCCGTTTTGAGCGGCAGGCGTGTGAGTTTTTACAAGCGCAAGGCTTGATATTAGTGGCGCAAAATTGGCAGCAACCAAAAGTGGGTGAGCTTGACTTAATTATGCTAGAAAAAGGGCAGGCATGGTCGACGCTTATCTTTATTGAAGTGCGGCAACGGCAGCGTTCAGGATTTGGTGATGCCGCCCTTAGCGTGACAAAAAATAAGCAAAATAAGATTATCAAAGCGGCGCGTTATTTTTTGCAGCAGCATCCTGAATATAGTGAGTATGAGTGCCGGTTTGATGTGATTGCCTATGATACCCATGCTAATACTAATGCCAATAATAAAAATAAGATGAATGATACCAATCAAGCACCGTTAATAAATACGCAAGCAGAATGGTTACAAAGCGCTTTTATCGCCTCAGCTTGGTAATCATAGTAATAAGATTTCTGAGGACTTAAGTAGTTTGAAAGCTTAAGTGGATTTAAAGTTACATAGATTTAAAGTTACATGGATTTAAAGGTTAAATTAAACGGTAAAATAAATGCCAGCATCACGCTGTCGTTACCAAAAGCCTAACCGCCTAGCGTAAAAATTCAGTAAAGTAGCTGAACTAAAAATTATTAATTGAAGCGAAGTCGTATTATTCTCACTACGACTTATTAGCACTATTCATCATTTAATTATTACATCATGTTCTAAGAGGTAAATCATGACACGGATGCATTTGCGCACTGCTATTTTTGGCTCATCACGCCGCAAGGCGATTGGCGTGATGCTACTGACCAGCATCGCCGCGACTGGCTGTACCACCAACTATTTGACCAATAGTACAGAAGGTACGTATGGCGTACCGATGACAGAGCGCACCATTCCGCAGCGTCTGCTCGATCGCAGTATTGAGCATACCGTCAAGATTAACGTTTATGGTCTGCAAGAAAATTTACAGCAAACCAGCCGTATGAGCATTGATAGCTTTAATAGTGAAGTGCTGCTGACGGGTGAAGTGCCAACGCAAGCTATCAAAGCAGAAATTGAAAAAGTCGTCAGCTCTATGCCAGACGTGCGTCATGTCTATAATGAGCTTAACGTCAGTGCCTCAAGGGGCTATAGCTCAACCGTCCACGATGGTTATATTACCTCTAAACTACTGGCAAAAGTCGCCTCTAGTAATGGTGTGAAAGCCTCGCAGATTAAGGCGGTGACCAATGATGGCGTGGTTTATATTATGGGGCGTATGACACCAACGCAGCAAAGCCACTTGATTGATATTGCCAATAATACCGTCGGCATCACAGAGTTGGTGCTACTGACCACCGTTGTTGATGATAGAGGGGTAAAGATAGGCGATGATGACATCATGTATGAGAATAATTTGGCCAATCCTGCGTCCATACCAGTCGTTGAAAGTGGTGCTGCGCCAGCACTAGCAAGCTCAGTAGCGGTAGATCCAACGATTAATGCCACGCCGATTATCGTCAACGAAGATGGTACGCCCGTCAATCAGCCGTCATCGAGTCCTTATATTGACCTTTATCAAAATCCCTAACTAGCTGTTTTGATTACAAGCACAAGAATGCTAAACAGTCATAACAGGAACAGCACGATAAATTCCTAGCCAGCCAGTAAGATATAGACCGTAAAAATAGAAACGATAGCTTGAATAAAACAGGCGTTTTACTATCAAGTATAAACCGACGACTGATGTATTAATGATTGACCGATAATAGGACTGCTGGCGATGACGGATTTAAATAAAGAGACTTTAGAAACTGTGCAAACGGGGAAAATAAAGAGTCGCAAGCCTAAACGTATCAGCGTGGGCGTTACGGCAGCATTGGCCGTTGGCGGCATTGCGCTTGCAACTCAGCAAGTACAGGCATTATCGGCGCTGGCTATCGTCAATGGTATCACCTCAAATGGCGGTGTTGGTGTCAGTAAAAATATTTTGTATGGTGACGAGCCCAATCAAGATTTAGATATTTATTATCCTAAACCTTTAACAAAAGCCATGAAGTCAAAAAACGTGACTGATGATAACGCTATTAATGACAGCTATCCGATGGTGGTTTTTGTCCATGGCGGTTCGTGGGAAAGTGGTAGTAAAGATGAATACGCCTTTGTTGGTCAAAGCTTGGCGCAAGCGGGCTATGTCACCGCAGTGATTAATTATCGTAAAGCCCCTGAGCATGTGTATCCTGATTACGTGCAAGATGCCGCGCAGGCCATCGCTTGGAGTTATAACAATGCCAAGAGCCTCCACGCTGACCCTAAGCGTTTGGCAGTGATAGGACATTCTGCGGGTGCATTTAACGCGGTTGCTGCCGTCGCCAATGAAGATTTTTTAGCACCTTATGGGATAAAGCCAAAAGATATTGCCGCTGTAATTGGCATTGCGGGCCCTTATAGCTATGACTTTCGTAAATTCAGTAGTAGAACTGCCTTTGGGTCAGATGCGACCCCAGAGACAGTGATGCCAGACCGCCAAATTAAAGGTGCGCAGCCACCGTATTTATTATTGACTGCCGAAAAAGACAAAATCGTCCATGTGACCAATACCACTAAAATGACACAGGCATTAAAAGCGGCGGGCGTTAAAGTGGAAACAGGCGAAATCGCAGGCGCCAGTCATGCCACCAGTATCGGTGCGATGGCACCGCCATTACGCTGGGTCAATGATGTGCGTGCACAAGTGCTCAGCTATCTTGATAAAACCCTTAAGTAGTTAATGTCACAAATAGTTAGCGCTCATTGATTACAGTACGTCTGCCGCTATGATAAATAGTTAAACGCAGTTGCGTAAGACAGTACTGTAAGATGGTCAAACTCTTGTTATAATGACGTTACTTTAATCCTATACCCTATTTAAACTTTAAGGCAGAATATTCTATGAGCATGAACGCTGACGATTTGATTGCATTTTTACAAACTCACTTCCCAGATGCTTTTATTCAAGCTGCCAATCAAGGTACCAAGTTTGATGTACGGGTGGTTGATGCCAGTTTTGAAGGCAAGCGCGCCGTACAACGCCAGCAGGCTGTTTACGCTTTGGTAAACGACAAGATTGCGAGCGGTGATATTCATGCGCTCAACATTCAAGCCTTAACGCCAGCCGAATGGGACGTTCAATCTCAAGGCTAATTCTTTTTACCTATGACTTTTATCTATGACCTGAACTTGTCGCACCGGCACTTTATATTGCGGGTTTTATCATTTCTGGTTTCTCATCATTTTTATACTTATCGCTAGGTTGTCACCTTATGGATCAATTTTTAATCACCGGTAGCAGTCGTATCGCAGGGGAAGTCACGATCTCAGGCGCCAAAAATGCCGCTTTGCCTTTACTTGCCGCTATGATTTTGGCCGAGACCCCAACGACATTGCATAACGTGCCATCGCTACAAGATGTGCGCACCTTGATTGAATTGATCGGTGGCATGGGCATTGATATTCAAAAGCAGGGCGATACTGTCACCTGCGATACCAAGAATATCGATAATTTTTATGCGCCGTATGATTTGGTAAAAACCATGCGCGCCTCGATTTTAGTCTTAGGCCCTTTGCTGGCACGTTTCGGTGAAGCCGAAGTGTCATTACCGGGCGGCTGCGCTATCGGCTCACGTCCTGTTGACCAGCATCTAAAAGCCTTTGAAGCCATGGGTGCTGAGATTAGCGTTGAGAACGGTTATGTCAAAGCGCAAGCGCCAAAAGGCGGCAAGCTTATCGGCTGTAACTTCTCTTTTGATATGATAACGGTTGGCGGTACTGAAAACGTTATTATGGCGGCCGCATTGGCCAAAGGGACGACAGTGCTCGGCAACTGCGCGCTTGAGCCAGAAGTGGTCGATTTGGCCAATATGCTGGTAGCGATGGGTGCTAAAATCAGCGGTATTGGTACTGCAACCATGACCATCGAAGGCGTTGAGCGCTTGCATGGTTGTGAGTATTCGGTGGTAGCAGACCGCATCGAAACAGGCTCCTACCTTGCTGGCGCTTTGATGACACGCGGTGATGTATTGGCCAAAAACACCTCGGCACTTTTATTAACGCCAGTGTTAGAAAAATTTGAAGACATGGGGGCGATTATTACCACCGGTGATGATTGGATTCGTGCACAAATGAAAGGTCGCCCATTACCGGTTAATATCCGTACCCAGCCGCATCCAGGCTTCCCAACCGATATGCAAGCGCAAGTAATGGCGATTGCTTGTCTTGCCGATGGCACCAGTACTTTTATCGAAAATATTTTTGAAAATCGCTATATGCACGTGCCTGAGCTTAACCGATTGGGCGCGTCTATCCAAGTAGACGGTCATGCGGCTGTCGTCACAGGGGTTGAATGCTTCACTGCTGCTCCTGTCATGGCAACGGATTTACGGGCGTCGATGTCATTGGTGATGGCTGCTGCTGCGGCTGAAGGCGAGAGCTTGATTGACCGCATTTACCATATTGATCGTGGTTATGAGCATGTCGAAGAAAAACTACGCGCCCTTGGTGTCAATATCGAACGCATTAATACCAACGACTAGAATGGTCAATTAGCCGCTGTTATTGGTATTCACGTCTATTTATTAAACTTAATAATGCCTTTTAAGTAAGGCAACTAACTGTACACGGACACGAGTCATTATGACTGAAGCAAGCAATAGCCTTCCAACTGACGGCTTATTAAACGAAGTAAATGATGAGTTTTCAGGTTTGACACTTGCGCTATCAAAGGGTCGTATCTTAGAAGAAACGATGCCTTTGTTACGCGCTGCTGGCGTTGAATTATTAGAAGACCCTGAAGCGTCGCGCAAACTTATTTTTCCAACCTCAAACCCAAATGTACGCGTCTTAATTTTGCGTGCCAGTGATGTGCCAACCTATGTTGAACACGGTGCTGCTGATTTTGGCGTGGCGGGTAAAGATGTGTTGCTTGAGCATGGTGCCAATCACGTTTATGAATTGCTAGATTTGCAGATTGCTCAGTGTAAGCTGATGACCGCTGGTGTTAAAGGTGCGCCGCTGCCAAATCGTCGTCTGCGTATTGCGACTAAATACGTCAATGTTGCCCGTGCTTACTTTGCCAGCCAAGGTCAGCAAGTCGATGTGATTAAGCTGTATGGTTCGATGGAGCTTGCGCCCTTGGTTGGTTTGGGTGACTTGATTGTTGACGTCGTCGATACTGGTAATACGCTACGCGCCAATGGACTTGAAGCGCGCGACCATATTTGCGATGTGTCGTCACGCCTTATTGTCAATCAAGTCAGCTATAAGCGTAAATTTGCCCTGCTTGAGCCGATTTTAGACAGTTTTAAAAACAGTATTGCTAGCGCTTCTTAAACCAATACTTGTTTGGTACTGATGCAACGCGCTTATCACACGCTAGCAATCATTGATAATATCAAGCACGGTTATACAAAATTTTAAACCAGTTTGGCGCTCTAGGATAGATATAGCGTGCTAAACTGGTTTTGTTGTATTTGCTTGCCAGAAAATGAAAGCTCAGTATAATCTGAGTCAGCCATCCATAAATACGCTGGGATACCAGCCTTTTTTATTTTCCTAATTGCCCTTTTATCCCATCTATTCTTTATAGCCGTATTTCATGCTCAACTATAGGATTAAGTCATGCGCCAACTAAGTACTCAAGATGCTGATTTTGACAGTCAACTGACCCAACTGCTTGCTTTTGAAACCGTGAACGATGTTGAATTGCTAAAAACCGTTGACGATATCATTGCAAAAGTACGTCATGGTGGCGATAGCGTGGTACTGGCCTTGACCCAACAGTTTGATCAGCATCCAGCGACGACGATACAAGAGCTAGAGCTGTCTAAAGAGGCGCTTGCTGCAGCGTTTGCCAATCTTGACGATACCGTCAAAACGGCTTTGATGACCGCAGCAACACGTGTGCAGACATTCCATGAGCGCCAAGTGCAAGAAACTTGGCAATATGAAGATGAACTTGGCAATCGCTTAGGTCAAAAAGTGACGCCGCTTGATCGCGTTGGTATTTATGTGCCCGGCGGCTTGGCATCTTATCCGTCTTCGGTATTGATGAATGCGATTCCTGCCAAAGTAGCTGGCGTTGCCGAGGTAATCATGGTGGTACCAGCGCCAAAAGGCGTGCTCAATCCATTGGTATTGGCCGCGGCGCATTTGGCACAAGTTGACCGTGTCTTTACCATTGGCGGTGCGCAAGCCGTTGCTGCCTTGGCATACGGTACCGAAACGATTCCGGCTGTAGACAAAATCACTGGCCCTGGTAACAAATACGTCGCAGCGGCGAAGCGGGCGGTATTTGGCCAAGTTGGGATTGATATGATTGCCGGCCCCTCTGAAGTATTGGTCTATGCAGAAGGCGAGGCGCAAGATCGCCCCGATTGGTTGGCGATGGATTTATTGTCGCAAGCGGAGCATGACCGTATCGCCCAAGCTATCTTTGTGACCACATGTAGTAAGCAGCTTAAAGAAGTCGCTGCTGAGATTGAAAAAGCCTTGGCAGAGTTGCCAAAAGCCGATATCGCCCGTGACTCCCTAAAAAATCGTGGCGCGCTGATTTTGGTTAAAGACCGCGCGGAAGGTATGGCGGTGATTAATCGCGTTGCCCCTGAGCATTTAGAGTTGTCCGTCGATGAGCCTGATGCGTTACTTGATGATATTCGTCATGCTGGTGCTATCTTTATGGGTCGTCATACGCCTGAGGCGATTGGTGACTATTGTGCAGGACCCAATCACGTGTTGCCAACCTCTGGGACGGCGCGTTTTTCTTCGCCGCTCGGTGTTTATGACTTTCAAAAGAAATCATCGATTATTTATTGCAGTGAGGCGGGTAGTAAGCCACTGGCTAAGACAGCAGATATTTTAGCGCAGCGTGAGGACTTAGAAGCCCATGCGCGCTCAGCCCGTTATCGTTATCAATAACAGCTATAGATTGATGTAGGATTTGCTTTTGAGTTCTATTTTGAGAAGCTTTTTTAAGCATGTATGTTTAATGACTGTATTTACGAGATAAATTTAACAACTGATTTTTAAGAACTATATTTACAAATTATATTTACAAATTATATTTACAAATTATATTTAATAAAGATGTCTAATAATGATATGGCTAATAGTAGGATAATTTATGAGTGAGTTAAAGATAGACACCAGACTTTGGTCTTCTAAAGCGCGTAACTTGTCACCTTACGTTCCTGGTGAGCAGCCTCAACATGAAAATTTGTGCAAATTGAATACCAATGAAAATCCATTTCCGCCCTCACCAAAAGTCGGCGAGGCAATCGCAAAGGTTTTACAGCAGCAAGCGGATGACCTGCGTTTATATCCTGCACCTGAGTCTGATGAGTTGCGTGCTGCCTTGGCCGAGTTATATAACCTTGATATCAATCAAGTGTTTGTCGGTAATGGTTCTGATGAAGTATTGGCGTTGGTATTTGCCAGCTTTTTCCTAAAAGAGCGCCCTGTTTTAGCGCCTGATATTAGCTATAGTTTCTACCCTGTTTATGCCAATACTTTTGGTATTGAACTGGTACAAATTGCCCTAGAAGAAGACTTTAGTATCGACCCCGATGCCTATCGTCAGCCTTGTAGCGGTATCATCATCGCCAATCCTAATGCCCCAACTGGTTTATTATTATCGCTTGCTGATATTCGTAAGCTTGCTGGTGAGCACTCGAATTCAGTGATTGTGATTGACGAAGCTTATATCGATTTTGCGCAAAAAGAAGAGGGTAGCTTGGATACAGAAGTGTCAGCGGTTAGCCTGATTAATGAGTTTGATAATTTGCTCGTGACCCAAACCTTTTCAAAATCACGCTCGCTTGCCGGTTTACGTGTCGGTATGGCGTTTGGTAATGCGTCATTAATCGAAGCGTTGACGCGTATGAAAAATAGCTTTAATAGCTATCCACTCGATAAGTTGGCGCAAGCAGGAGCGACCGCCAGTGTGTTAGATGTGGAATATTTTACCCAGACCTGCCAGCAAGTCATCGATTTACGCCAAGCGCTTACCGCCGAGCTGACGGCGCTCGATTATGAAGTGCTGCCATCGCACGCCAACTTTGTATTTGCCTGTCCAAAAGATGGTGAGGCAAGTGCGGTAGCCGGTACGTTACGCGAGCAAGGTATCATCGTGCGTCACTTTGATAAACCGCGTATCAATGAGTATCTACGTATTACCGTTGGTACAGCAGCGCAGAATCAGCGTTTAATTGATGCGTTAAAAGTGTTGCAAGCAGAAGCTGAAAGCGTTGCTGAGTAATACCTTGTTTAAGATTTATACTTTAATGGTCTAAAGCAAAAACACCAAGTTATAGTCAGTTCAAAATAAAATCGATACGTTAATAGTTAGGTGCGTCTGGTATAAATTTTCCTTGCTTGCTGCTATCACAGAGGCTACGAAAAATTCATCACAGTCGCACTGTGTCTGTTTTAACATGCGTCTACTATATATAAATAAAAAAGCCTGCTAACGT
The DNA here is from genome assembly GCF_027919975.1 of Psychrobacter sp. ANT_H3. Taxonomy (NCBI): domain Bacteria; kingdom Pseudomonadati; phylum Pseudomonadota; class Gammaproteobacteria; order Moraxellales; family Moraxellaceae; genus Psychrobacter; species Psychrobacter sp. ANT_H3. The sequence continues at coordinate 73,149 of NZ_JAQISM010000003.1, forward strand.
CATGTTGAGCAGGCTTTTTTATTGGTTTTTTCTTCATCTTTTTAAACGAAGCTGAAGTTTATTTATCACTATTGTCTTGAGTTAAAACACCTAAAAGGTTACCAACTTTATCAAGGCATTCTTGATATTCAGCATTGCAGTCAGACGCAACAGTGATACCACCGCCTGCCCATAAGCTAACAGGTCTTTCTTTTTTTCCTAGCTTATGATTTGATAAGGTATTTGCTTGTAAAGTACGTATCAATACATTCCATTGCCCGCTACCATCAAAGTTCATATAACCCAATGTGCCACAATAAGCACCGCGCGCTGCACCTTCTAACTCCGAGATAATTTCAACGGCGCGTTTTTTTGGTGTACCTGTAATGGAACCAGCGGGCAAACTGCCAAACAATACGGCAAGCGGATGGGTATCTGTCTTTAGCTCAGCGGTGATGGTGCTGACCATATGATGTACATTGCTAAAGCTTTCAATCGCAAATAATTGCGGCACTTTGACGCTGCCAATCTTGGCATATTTGCCCAAATCATTACGTAGCAAATCGACAATCATGACGTTTTCGGCACGATCTTTTTCGCTATCAATAAGCTGCTGTTTATAAGCATTATCTTGTTCAGTATTTAACCCACGCGGCATCGTACCTTTAATAGGTTTGGTGCGTATATGGTGCTTGCCAGTGTTATCGTCTTTATTAAAGGTAAAAAATAACTCAGGCGAGCAGCTTAACAATTCAAATTGATGGTCTTGCGTATCAACCCTCATTTCACTAGTAAGATCATTGACTGCTAAATACCCTGCAAACGGCGCATGGGTATTACGATGCAAGGCAGGTAAATAATCAATAAGCTTCGGTGTGACATTATCAGTGAGGTTTTGATTAAAAGAGCCTTGCCATTGTTGGGTGAGATTGATTTGATAGCAGTCACCTTGTTGCAGATAGTTTTGCGTTTTATCAAAGGCTTGCTGGTAATCCCGCTTACTCCATTGCGCATTTAATAATAAGGGCGTTGTTTTAAATGATTCTTCGAGCACTGACTTTTCTAATGTTTGGTTAGATAATTCCTTATCTAATATATCTAAATATGAGATAAGCGCTTTAACCAGTACGCCTTTTTGTTCGTCATCAGTATCAGTATCAGTATCAGTATCAGTATCAGTATCAGTGACGCTGTCTTTTATAGTGAGCTGCCAGCTCGTTTGCTCAGCATTTGGCGTTAGATAAATATCATAATGCCCTAAGGCGGCACAAGGCTGCGCTGCTAATTGTATTTTAGCGGCTGGGCTAAGCTCATAAGCGGCGATATCATAACCAATAAAGCCTATTAACCCATGATGATAACTTGGCTGCTCATCATGATCTTCAATCGACAGAGAATTCTTATCATAAGTGTTATCTGCGTTATGAGCCTGACTATAAGCAATCAAATCCTCTTGCCAGTCGCTATAACTCATATAACTGCTAATAATCGCTTGATTGGTTTTAGCATGACTATGTGAGCCATCACGGCAATTTTTTATGACTTTATAGATGTTCGGTTGTTGATTAGGCAATTTAGAATCAGAAAGATAATAAACCGACCAGCTCATTTTTGGTAATAAACCAATCACAGGTCGCCCATCGTTATTCAGCCAAACCAGTTGCCAGTTTGCGTTAGGATTTTGTGCGCATAAATAACGCTGTAGTTTTGGCAGTAACTCTGCGGCAGACAGGTCACCAAAACGCCAACTAGGTTGAGTAGCTGGCGATGGGGCAGATGCTGTCTGCTCAGTTTTAAGATGCGGTGCTACGAGCATAGTTAGGCGTCAAACTTTTTAATAATTAAGGTAGCATTAGTACCGCCAAAGCCAAAGCTATTACTCATAAGCGTTTCAAGCTTAACATCACGCTTTTCAGTGACAATATCAAAGCCTTCAGCAGCAGGGTCTAATTCTGTAATATTGATACTTGGGGCAATAAAGCCTTCTTGTAGCATCAGTAAGCAATAAATCAATTCTTGCGCGCCGACTGCACCCAAGCTATGACCGGTCATGGACTTGGTTGAGCTGATAGCAGGTACTTGACTGACATCATCACCAAATACTTTGGCAATGGCTTTAAGCTCAGTCACATCCCCTAGCGGCGTACTGGTACCATGGCTATTGATATAATCAACGCTTGCTAAGCCTGCTTCAGCAAGGGCAAGCTGCATACAGCGGACAGCGCCTTCACCACTTGGCGCGACCATTTCAGCGCCATCAGAGCTGGCACCATAACCGACGATTTCAGCTAAGATATTGGCACCGCGCGCTTGGGCGTGCTCAAGACTTTCAACCACGACCATCGCGCCGCCTGCTGCAATCACAAAACCATCACGGTTTTTATCATACGCTCTAGAGGCAAGTGTCGGCGTGTCATTATACTGCGTACTAACGGCGCCCATGGCATCAAACATACAAGACTGCGTCCAATGTTCCGCTTCACTACCGCCAGCAAGTATCACATCAGCTTTACCAAGCTGAATAAGTTCGGCTGCATGACCGATACAATGCGTTGACGTTGCGCAAGCAGAAGATAATGAGTAGGAGATACCTTGGATTTTTAAACCCGTTGCCAGCGCCGCTGATACCGAGCTGCCCATGGTTTTTGGCACCGCCATCGCACCGACACCGCGCAGACCTTTTTCACGCATCGCATCGATGGCATTAACGATATTTTCGGTTGATGCGCCACCTGAGCTTGCAACCACACCCACACGCGGATTATTGTTGATGGTCTCAAGCGTTAATCCCGACTGCTCAATGGCGTCTAAAGCGCTTACATAAGCATAAAGACTTGCGTCACTAAAAAAGCGCTTTAATTTACGGTCAATGCCCGACGTATCAAGTTCTGACTTATCAATACTACCGCTAACGTGTGATTTAAAGTCGTGCTCAGCATACGATTCATTGAACGTAATACCTGAGCGCCCTTGTTTAAGAGCATCGGTGACAGTAGCCAAATCATGTCCGATACAAGAGACTATCCCTGCTCCAGTGATAACAACGCGGCGCATATACTATTCCTTATGAGTAACGATTTTTTGATAATTACCTTTAACAATCGCTTTTAAATATTTACTGCTATTATCTAACATCCAGACCCTTTATCGTTGCTAATAAAATTAATAAATAAGGTTTTGGACGCTAAATGCTTATTTGACAGTCATTATAATGGTTAGAATAAAACACTATTCTTTATAGATACTACTTTATAAATACTGCTTGCTAAATAAAAGTACAACTGTACTTTGAATTATGGCCTATGATAACGTATCAAGGGTTTAAAATCTTGGCGTAAGTGTAAAATAACGACAAAACCACGCTTATTATTAAAAATAAACAGTTGATATTCTCGTAGGAATAGCACGGTGTGCGCCTCATGATTATGAGGCTAAAAGGTGAGATTATAAATAGCATAAACTCATTTCAGCCACAGCGCATTTAGTTATATACTAAAGTCCTTGGCAGCCATAGATAAAGGATACTTTTAGATACAAAACTGGCGCTGGCGATAACATTGTTGGCACTGACAGCCATTATCAGCGTTCGCTAGAATGGCATTCAATTTAAGAAGTATCTATTTAAGAAGTATCTGTTTAAAAAGTATCTATAAATAATATTAATAACAAACACTCATCATATTAAGGACATCAAGATGGCAAAGCGTAGCACTCTATATAAAGGCATTAGCAGCGTTGGCTCTTTTACCCGCAATAATCTAGAACGTATGGGCGCGATGATTGATAGCGTCAATGCTAAGAGCGGCAAACCGCGTCAATTTAAAGCGGTAAATCTAGGCGATGAAGACTATCAACAAGACTTGTTCCGCGAGCAAACATTAAAAGCAACGCAGCAATTATTGGGTAACCGCTTTGCTACTTATGGTAAATATGCCAAAAAAGTAGTACCAAACAGTTTATTTGAATCAACGGTTGATGGTGCTTTTGCCCAAGTCGCTAAGCTTGCTGCCAACTGGAGTCAGATTGACCTGCCAAATCAGCATCGTTTTGCCAATATCGCAAGCTTGGACGATGAAGAGCGTTATGCATTAGCGACTGATATTGCCAATCAAAACCGTGCTTTGGCAACGATAGGTGGCTTGACCGGTTTGGCTGGATTGCCAGGTTTGCTTGCTGATACCTTGTGGTTGTTATTGGTATCATTACGTACCGTCTATCAGTTGGGTGCTGTTTATAATAAGCCGTTAACGGGTAAGCAAGGCGTCAAGATGGCTTATGAGCTGCTTGCCAATGCTGACTTAAGTAAGATGCAAGAAAAACAAGCCCTACTAGCAGGTCTTGGTATCGGTAAAGGCTTACTCGACAATGCGCAAAGCAGCGGTCTGCACAATGAGCTAAAAAACTTAGGCTTGCAGAATAAAAGCGTCAATTTTTATGCTGAGCAAGTAGATAGCATTGCCAGTCAGGTTGGCATTGATTTAGACCAAATTAACTTGTCATGGATACGCCGCTTCTTACCAGTGACCGCTGTGATTATCGGTATGCGCTATAACAGTCAGCTGATTGATGAAGTGATTGGCGTGGCGCAAGCGACTTTTGCCCCTGAAGCCAAACTTGCTAACCGTGCGATTACCGACGATAGCAGTAGTGAAGCCGAAGTGAACAAACCTGTTAGCGATGATAAGCAGCAAGATACTGAGAAAAATGCTCAGAAAGAGTCAGGCGAAGTTACTGACAGCAAAAAAGAATCCGCTGTGTCCGCTAAAGAAAATGATAAAGACGTCGCGGAAGAAACCGAAAAAGTAAGCGATAAAAAAGACGCTAAAAAGGGTAGTGCGGACAAAGCGGCTGACAAGCAAAGCAAATAGAAATAATGTCGCCGCCTTACGAGCTTAGTACTTCGTTATTTTTTAATTTATCTTTTACTATATTTTAAGTACGGTGCGCATTTAGTGCTAAAATGGGCGGTGTTCTCTTTTTTCCAGTGAGCTTTTACTCATTAAGATTTATCTCATTAAATATGAGATAATCTTTAACAATAAGCTTGAAAAATAAGATAGCATCGCCATTTAGCTCTCATAAATTGCTATTTGTTTATTTCTAAATATCTTATCTAAACGATGTATGACGCTACTTTCGATACCATATTTAACAAACTGCTTTTTAGCCAGATTTTAACTAAAAACAGATAAAGTGGTATAGTGGTAGGCGTAATGCATATCTATCGAATGTTGTAAAGTACAATCACTCATAAGTGGTTGAAATAGCAGCAACAACTCTTTATAATACACTGTCCTAAAAATGGGTGTTCCGAAATCTGTCGTTAATGTCAGATGGTTGGCGCATTGCCCCATTTTTTTGTTTTATACCAAACGGGAGAAGGATGCCTCATGGCAACAACTAACCAATTGATTCGTAAAGGTCGCAAAACCATCAAGGAAAAGTCAAAAGTTCCTGCGTTGGAAGCGTGCCCACAACGCCGTGGTGTATGTACTCGCGTATATACTACTACCCCTAAAAAACCTAACTCAGCCATGCGTAAAGTATGTCGTGTACGTTTGACTTCAGGCTATGAAGTATCAAGCTACATCGGCGGCGAAGGTCATAACCTACAAGAGCACAGTGTTGTTCTTATCCGTGGTGGTCGTGTAAAAGATCTACCAGGTGTACGTTATCACACCGTTCGTGGTGCACTAGATTGCGCAGGCGTTAAAGACCGTAAACAAGGTCGTTCTAAATATGGTGCTAAGAAGCCTAAAGCTTAATAACTAAATGTTATTAGCTAAGCTTTTTTGTATCACCCATTAACTGTGCATGGGTCTGGTGTTAACGGTAGCTTTGTTAAATTAATGATTATTAAATTAATGATTTATTGTTATAACATACCGCCATGCAGTAAGGCTGACTGACAACTCGATATAACGCCATCCAATATCAATTGGTGCGAGATTGTGAATGTCAGACACTCCTGAAGAAAAGGATTATTATTATGCCAAGACGTCGCGTCGTTGCTACCCGTGAGATCCTACCGGATCCTAAGTTTGGTAGCCAAACTGTTGCAAAATTCATCAACCATGTCATGAGTCATGGTAAAAAATCTACTGCTGAGCGTATCGTTTACGGTGCTCTTGAAACAGTTAGCGAAAAACGTAAGATCGAAGACCCAGTCGCTTTCTTTGAAGAAGTTCTAGAAAACGTCCGTCCAATGGTCGAAGTAAAAGCTCGCCGTGTCGGTGGTGCAACCTACCAAGTACCAATGGAAGTACGCCCCTCCCGTCGTACTGCCTTGGCTATGCGTTGGTTAGCTGAAGCTGCTGCTAAGCGTTCTGAAAAATCAATGGCTTTGCGTCTTGCAGGCGAATTGAATGATGCTGCTGACGGCAAAGGTAATGCTATGAAAAAGCGTGACGAAGTTCACCGCATGGCAGATGCTAACAAAGCATTCTCTCATTACCGTTTCTAAGCTGGTCTTATCTTTTAATTCTAGCCTAGACGCTTAGGATTAACGGTTTCGGCCAGTTAATCCTTGTATTGTTGATTTATTCTATTGATTGCCGCCATCATCATTGGGTTGTTTAATTATTCTCATCGTAAGGTGATTGAATCGTTAAACCACTTAGATGGCGGACATCTGTCAAGATGCTGTTCTGAAAGGGATACTATTTCGAGAAGCCTGCAAAGTTACAATGCTTGCAACGCTCACAAAGAAAGTTTCCTGAGTTTGATGCCGCACTATTCTTGTATTTACTCTTTTTTTGTCCGTATTTGGCCCAATAATCAGTAAGTAATATAACGGAGCCGATGGCTTTGTCATAGAGAGTATGAGGTAGAGACACAACACATTAATATATACACGAATTTCCTTAGGAAAACACTATGGCTCGTAAAACTCCCCTAAAGCGCTATCGCAATATTGGTATCTCAGCGCACATTGATGCTGGTAAGACGACCACTACTGAACGTGTTTTGTTCTATACCGGTGTTAGCCACAAGCTTGGTGAAGTTCATGATGGCGCAGCTACCATGGACTTTATGGAGCAAGAACAAGAGCGCGGTATTACCATTGCTTCTGCGGCGACAACTTGTTTTTGGTCAGGTATGGCCAAGCAGTTTGATGAACACCGTATCAACATCATTGACACCCCAGGTCACGTTGACTTCACGATTGAAGTAGAACGTTCTATGCGTGTACTTGATGGCGCGTGCATGGTTTACTGTGCAGTAGGCGGCGTTCAGCCACAGTCTGAGACCGTATGGCGTCAGGCAAATAAATATAAAGTACCACGCTTAGCATTCATTAATAAAATGGATCGTGTTGGTGCTGATTTCTACCGTGTGGTAGAACAGATCAAAACTCGTCTAGGCGGCAATGCAGTACCATTGGTTATCCCAATTGGTAAAGAAGACAACTTCGAAGGCGTTGTGGATCTAGTGACTATGAAAGCCATCTATTGGGACGAAGCGTCTCAAGGTATGGAATATGAAGAGCGCGAAATCCCAGTAGAACTACAAGAAAAAGCGGAAGAATATCGTGAGTATCTAGTAGAGAATGCGGCTGAAGCATCAGAAGAATTGATGAATGAATACCTAGAAAATGGTGAATTGACGGTAGAGCAGATTCATGGCGCTATCCGTAAACTAACTATTGATAACGAAATCATTCCACTGCTTTGTGGTACTGCCTTTAAAAACAAAGGTGTACAGAAGATGTTGGATGCGGTTATTCAGTATCTACCTGCGCCAATGGACGTACCGGCTATTAAAGGTATCCTTGATGACAAAGACGAGTCTGAAGGCTTCCGCGAAGCGTCTGATGACGAGCCGTTTGCAGCACTAGCGTTCAAAATCATGAACGATAAGTTCGTTGGTAACTTAACCTTCGTTCGTGTTTATTCAGGTGTTCTAAAGCAGGGCAGTAGCGTTTATAACCCTGTTAAAATGAAGCGTGAGCGTGTTGGCCGTATCGTTCAGATGATGGCAGATGCTCAGGTAGAGCTACAAGAGATCCGTACGGGTGATATCGCAGCGTTAGTTGGCATGAAAGATGTCACTACTGGTGATACCTTATGTGATGAGCAAAATGTTATCACGCTAGAGCGTATGGAATTCCCAGATCCAGTTATCAGCCTAGCGGTTGAGCCTAAGACTAAAGCTGACCAAGAAAAAATGTCAATTGCTTTGGGTCGTTTGGCAAAAGAAGATCCATCATTCCGTGTACATACTGACGAAGAGTCTGGTCAGACGATCATCAGTGGTATGGGTGAGCTACATTTGGAAATTCTTGTTGACCGTATGAAGCGTGAGTTTAACGTTGAAGCAAACATCGGTGCGCCGCAGGTTGCTTATCGTGAAACGATTCGTAACACGGTCGAACAAGAAGGCAAATTCGTACGTCAGACTGGTGGTCGTGGTAAATTCGGTCACGTTTGGTTACGTCTTGAGCCTCTGGATCCAGCGGGCGACGTTCTATATGAATTCTCTGAAGAAGTTGTTGGTGGTACAGTACCAAAAGAATTCCACGGTGCGGTTGATAAAGGTATTCAAGAGCGCATGAAAAACGGCGTACTTGCTGGTTACCCAATCGTTGGCGTTAAAGCAACCTTGTATGATGGTTCTTACCATGATGTTGACTCGGATGAGTTATCATTTAAAATGGCTGGTTCTATCGCATTCCGTAAAGGCTTCATGGCGGCAAACCCAACCCTACTTGAGCCAGTAATGAAAGTAGAAGTTGAAACCCCTGAAGACTACATGGGCGATATCATGGGCGATCTTAACCGTCGTCGCGGTATGGTTCAAGGCATGGAAGACTTGCCTGGCGGTACTAAACAGATTCGTGCTGAAGTACCATTAGCGGAAATGTTTGGTTATGCCACACAAATGCGCTCAATGTCACAAGGTCGTGCAACCTATTCAATGGAATTCCAAAAGTACGCTGAGATTCCAAAATCAGTTGCAGAATCTATCATCTCTAAATTCAACTCTAAAGATGATGACGAGTAAATAATACGTATTAATCTGACAATATCGGGCATATCTCTGTATTGTCAGTAGAGAATGCGCCAATAATTGGTTAAAAGACTTGTTATTGGCCGCGATTTTCTTATAATATCTGCACATTAGTATGTGCACCCTTTTAACAACTATTTTAATGTGGTCAGTAATGCTTTAACCCTAGTACGTAAAATGTCGTACTTATATATGTTAAGCACTGACCCC
>NZ_JAQISM010000022.1:0-78417 GCF_027919975.1 Psychrobacter sp. ANT_H3
CTGAGAGAAAGTAAGGCCAGCTTTACCATAGAGGGAGAAGGGAAAGAGTTAAAACGTATTGAACGTTTTGCAGATGTGATGGCACGGCGCACAGGTAAGGGTGAGCTATGCTGAAGAAACTGTAGAACCTATAGTGTAACTTTTAAGACTGAAGCCATCAAAAAAATAGCAGAAAACAACTAAAATGTTTCAGCGACGGCAAAGTAGCTAGGCAGCTCAGGATGAATGAGATACCTTAAATATAGAAATAGGAAATGAAGCACTGCTTCGCCCCGACGCAAGATAAGAGCTATGCTCGAATGAGACCAACGTGTACTTCGCAAATCACAGTTAGTGAAATACGCCTTTATTAAAGATAACCAGTCCCTCTTCAGCATTACTACTATTTATAGTGTCGATAAAGGATTGTATGAGCTGCTTTTGAATAGCTGTGATGTCATCAAAGCTATTCATGCTACCAGCCATTTGCCCGGCCAGTTTTTTAATGTCAGATTGAGTAGTCATTGCTTATTCTCCTGTTAGTGTATTATAAGCAGTTACATTCCCTTTAGGAGAGGCTCAAAATAGCTAAATCAACTTGTTTTAGGCGCAATTTCAACAGTATATTATTGATTCAATTTTCTGTAATCATCACAGCCATCCTAATCTGCACTAACACATTTTTATAGTGGCCGCGCTAAACCAAAAGGCTCTAAGCGATCTGGGGATGGCGCTTAGAGCCTTTTAGAAATCATTAGACATGGGTGTTAACTTATTTATCAGTTCGACTTACTGTAATATTAATCATCATTATCAGCTGCTTCTACTTGGCTACGAATAATCTTACCAGTCATGCTATCGACAACCACTTTATGTACTTTAGTCCCTTTAATAATCTCAATTTTATAAGTAGGTTTGCCAAAATCCATATCAAACCCTGCTTCAATGACTTTTCCTTTCACACTTTGGTTCGCTTTTTGTATTGCTTGGTTCAAACTGGTCTTAGACTTTTTCATCGCGTTATATTCTGCTATATCTTCTTTATCAAGTTTCTCTTGCTTATTGCTTAAAACCTTACCGCTATTGGCATCTATTTTTACTTTATATTCAGTATTATTAGCGATAGTCTTAACCTCGTAATTGCCACCTGCTGAATGGTCATTTTGATCAAAGTCAGCGCTAACAACATCACCTTTAATGGTTTTTTTAGCAATAACAATGGCTTGCTCAAGACTGACCTTGCTTTGTGCCGCTGCTACAGCCTTACTGACTTCGGTTCTTGTAGTGGTGCTTTGCCCTACAGCGATAGCAGCGGTGCTAACACCTGCAATACTAAGTACCATAATGATAGATTTGCTTAGAGTTGATAAGTTTTTCATGATGTTATCCTTTGTCTTTGAGTGTTTTTTATGACAGATGGGTTGTGCCATCTACTGTATTTATAATTTCAGTATAGGGAAGAAAACATAGGTGAAGAGTAGCGCTGGTTGAGGGTTACAGTAGCTGTGTTTTATTTAAAAAAACCATTAAAATTTGGAAGTCAAATAAATCGGTTTTGTATTAAATATTATTACTACTATGCTGATCAGACAGTCGACGTTTAATAAACCAAACAATAATAATGACTATGGCAAGCAATAAGAAAACTTTGGAGTAAGGCGCTAACATAGTCGTAATGACCTCATAGTTTTTACCTAAGTAAAATCCTGCTAGGGCCAATATTGTCGTCCAAATGCTAGATCCCAAAGCCGTTAATACTAAAAAAGAGGCCATTGGCATCTTATTCATCCCCGCAGGGATGGAGATCAATGAACGAATACCAGGTACCATGCGGCCAAAAAAAACCACTTTCTTACCATGTTTATCGAACCACGCATTGGACGACAAAACATCCTCAGACTTAATAAACACGTATTTTCCGTACTTTTCAGTAAATACCATTAAGCGTTCTTTATTGAACAAAGTTCCCAGATAATAAAGAGGTAATGCACCAAGGACGCTACCAAACGTACCGGCTACTATGATTAATAGTATATTTAAATCACCTCTAGCGGCCGAAAAACCTGCTGCTGGCATAATAAGCTCAGATGGTATAGGCGGAAAAACATTTTCAGCAAACATAGCGAATAAAATGCCGACATAGCCAAACTTTGCCATGATAGCCAGCACCCACTCACTCATTTGATGCATTAATTTACCTTATCTTGTTGATGACTGATTTCTTATTATAGTGGAATAAAGCGGATTCAAATTAAAGGTAATTTGTAACAATAGTTACTAATAATTATTTGGCGGTGTTCTAAAAAGTATACTGACATCAGACACAGTCATAATTGACATAATAGAATACCAAACCAAATACTTTAAAGTGATTATCGAGAAAAATAGCATGCCCTAATCTAATCAGATTACAGAACCTAAATCATTACCTATTCTACCTTTGCTAGTGCAAACCTAATTAAAAAATACTGTTACGCAAATTCATCACGATATGAATTGAGTTTTTAATAGGAAAGGACTGTAATAGCCTTGATTGTTCTAATGTTGATATGGAGAGCGTTGTGACTAATAGCTGTGCAAAGTTGTTGGCAGATAAGCAATTAACCATAGTTTTTATTGAAAGTGCGACCGCGGGCTATCTAGCGCATCGCTTTTCTATGAGTCCTTATTCAGGCGATATATTAATGGGCGGCTTGGTATGTTACGACGTTGCGATAAAAAAGAACGTGTTAAATATATCAAGCCAATTAATTGCTGAGTGTACGCCTGAATCACTAGAGGTAACAAAAGAACTGGTTAATAAGTCTAAGACAATATTTGATGCCGACTTGCATGTCGCTTGTACAGGTTTATTAAAGCCTGGAGGCTCTGAAACAAAAGAGAAGCCTGTCGGAACGTTTTTTTATTGTATCGGCTATAAAGATGAGCTTCATGATTTTTGCAGCATCTGTCAAGGCGCGCCTGAGCAAAAGCTACGCAGCATCAATAGTCTTATTTGTAAGAGCATTATTGAGGTGGTAAACCGCCATACTGACTAATTTACAATCTTATTGTTTAAAGCTTTAGCCCATCCTCTTGAAAGATGGCAGCGATTGCATTCTTCATTTGGCGCTGAAATACATTCGACATAACCGCAATGCATACAAGCATAGAGCTGACCATCTTTTATGGCTTTCGTAGCCTGAAACTCTTTAGGAAAAATGGGTAGCCCATACTGTGTGCCCTCGTGTGGAAATAACAATACACTAAACTCACCATCTGTTTCGAGCAATCCTACTTCCACTTGTCCTAAGTGACGCACGCCTTGTTGGCGCATTTCAGCAAAGAACTCATCGTGCGACATTTTACCTTTCTTGACATCTTCCATTATCAGCATGCCATTTTCTACGATATAAGTAGGTTTGCCTTCTAATAACAGCTCAAAAAGCTTATGTTTTGTGCTGAACCACGTAAAAAATCTATAGAGAAAAAGGACAAGGCTCATGATGAGCACCGCTTGGATAAGTGGCAGATCCTCTGTAAACATTGGGTCACCAGCGATAGAGCCAAGTGCCAAAATTATAGTTAATTCGAAAATTGAAAGTTGGCGGATGCCGCGCTTACCTGTACTTCGTAATAACAAAATGATCAAGCAAAACATAATGGTGGTACGTATGACTATTTCTGCCGCAAAATCCCATGTAGTGTCATAAATAAAAATACTTATCCAATCCATTTTGTTTTTCCTTGGTATACACCGTATAGCTAAATTTATAGTGCCATGTGGAGAATTGGAAATGGCTTTCCCATATCTCCTAATGGCGATTGTACTATGACTTTAAATCCTAGGTATTTATAAGAACCATATGTCCTTTAAAAAAATATATGGCACACAAGCTAACAAACTCTTACCTTTCACTACGTGAAAACATTAAATTTGTCTGTTAGGTTTAACTTGCTAGTTGAGCGTTATTTTGGTTTTGGTTTCATAAAAGAATGACAGCAATAAATAATAAAAAGAGTAAATGGTCTGCGTTAGTACTTAAATTGGCTCAGCTCAATGACTGTATGATGGTTTCCTAGAGTTTTTTTAAATATTTCGATCTTAATTATAATAAGGATATTAAAATGAAAACATCAGTACCTACTAGGTCGCTTCAAAATAAATTATGGATAATGTTTTTAGTGAGTTTCTTTGGTCTCAGCGCTTGCAGCAGTGAAACAGAAGAGCCAGCTCCTCATACAAAATCTAGCGAAATGACACCTGTGCAAACAGCAACCGAGGCTGAAGATCAAAGCCCTGCTTCCACAGAGGATGTAGAAGGTGCGGGAGGTACAGCGTACTATTCTAGTAATGGCAGTGTAGAAAATGACCAAAAGGCTGATGATACGGTTACTGTCAATGAAAATAACTCGAACTTAGATCAAACACCAGCAGATGGAGTGCAGTAAGTATCAAAAAGCGCGCAATCCATTAAAGATTAAAGGGTTTCTGTAAGGTTGTCATCAGCTTGAATCGCTCTGATTATATCGGCGGTTGATTTACTTAAGTCAGACAGCTATGCCTAAACTCTCAGAAAAGGTTCAATAATGATATCTTTAATATCAGAAAATCAGCCATTGTTCGCCTTAGGTTTTCTGGTTTTTTTGGTTGTTACTGTTTTATTGATATTGCAGCACTCGGTTATTCGTTATGGTCAGCAGCTTTTCACTCAAGCAATCCGCTGTTGGGTGAGGATAAAAAGGAACCTTGCAAAGAACAAACGTATCATTCTATTCAGAGGTAAGTATCCCAAGCTGGATGTGATAATGTCTCGGCGGTTTGATTTACGGGATTTTTATTGGCTGTCACTGACATTTCTATGGGTAGTGATAGGTTGCATGCTGGTGTTATTCATTGCATTGGCTGAAGCTGTGGCTACGTTGAATTCTATTGTTTCCATCGATTATTTTATATCGGCACAGATGAGCTTACTACGTGATTCCGACGTTGTTGGTTTTTTCGTCCTGATAACCAGCTTTGCGTCTACGCCTATTGCCGTTTTGGTGGTTTTGTTTGTTGCTGTGAATTGCTGGGTAAAGCAGCAACGCTATATAATAGTAGGGTTATTGATTGCTACTTTAGGCAGTACTGCATTTACTTCTTTGTTGAAATATTTATTTCAGCGTGAAAGGCCTGCTAATAGCTTATTAGTTGTGCAAACTTATTCGTTTCCAAGTGGTCATGCGACGATCGCTATGGCGTTATATGGATTTATCGCTTACCTACTGATTCGATTCCACCAAAATTTTGCTCAAAAAATTCGTATATTTACAATAGCGATTATTTTTATCCTCTTGATCGGATTGAGCAGAGTTGTATTGAACCAGCATTATCTAAGCGATGTACTGGGCGGTTATCTAGTAGGTGCATTTTGGTTGACACTTGGCACCAGTATTACAGAGTGGCTAAGCGTAGAAAGTAAAATCATATGGAAAGTCGGGTGGTCAACTTCTCATGCATACATGATCTGGCTGAGCGGGTTAGGCGTATTTATTAGCACGTTGATTTACGCAAAAATCTATCAACTTCCAATGTTATCCTAAGCATCGTATTAAGCCACGATGAAGTATCAATAACACACAGCCAAAGAATCAAGTCCTAACTAAACTGACTAAAAAAGGCCGTGATCATAGTCACGGGCTTTTTATATTTTCAGGGTATGATTATTGAAGATAGAATAATCAATATTTATTTTGGTTACGCCACTCAGCCACATCCCGTTCAGCATCTTCTTGTGAATGACCATAACGCTCTTGGATACGGCCAACCAATTTGTCACGGTCACCTTCGATATGGGTTAGATCGTCATCTGTTAAATCTGCCCACTTTTGCTTTACTGAACCTTTAAGCTGGTTCCATTCGCCTTTTAGTGTCTGGTTATTCATATCATTATCCATTTTTTGATTGTTTTTGTACTGTTCATCCATACTTTGTTCGTTCACATCTTGATTGTCCATTATGGTTTTCCTTTTCCATTTATGAGTTTGTGATTCATTGTCTTTATACCAATACCAAGCTCATTCATCTTTTATTTTTTTTATTGATGAATGGGCTATCAGCAGTTATTAAGCTTCAAGCTGACATATCTAATATAGAGAGACACAATTAGGCTGTCTGTACAATGAATGTTTAAAGTGTTGCTGAGCTATTATTAAGTCCGCTAATATGTTATCACGATGTAAGTTGTGTCTTTGGCTAGACTGAACCGACTCGGGATTGTCGGAGACTAAACATTCTGAGAGAATACGACAATGAAAAGACAAACCTACACTCATGAGATTAAAGAACGTGCTGTTCGCATGCGGATTGAAGCGTCGAGCGACTACCCCTCTACATAGTCAGCCATTCAAGCCATAACGTCAAAGATTGGCTGTACATATGAAGCCCTGCGATCATGGCATAAGAAGCACATACAACAAACCATTCCTGCCTCAGTACAAGCTCAAAGCCAAGAGCAACGTATTAAGGATCTCGAGTGCGAAAATAGAGAGCTTAAGCAAGCCAGTGAAATTATACACAAGGCTGCTACTTTTTTCGCCCAGGCAGAGACGGGCCGTACACCCAAGTAATGGTCGACTTTATTGATGACCATAAAAACAATTACGGGATCGAGCCAATCTGCCTAGTACTACCGATTGCCCCATCAGCTTACTATCGCGCTAAAGATTTAAGCGACAACCCAGAAAAGTGTTCACAGCGTCAGTGGCATGTCGATTTCTACATCAGTGAAATCAGCGGTATCTGGCTGGACAGTAAATGCCGTTATGAGTGCGTAAGGTTTGGCAGCAGATGCAAGCGAACGGTTTAGAGGTTGCTCGATGTACTGTTGAGCGATTAATGAGACATTATGGCTTACAAGAAATTGAGCGGCTAGGTATATACTGCTTTTATCATTAATGTATTTACACGAGTAATTGTCGGCTGGAAAGTATCTAGTCGTATGAACACTGATATAGCAGCGGTAAATCAGGCGATAGCAGACAGAAATAAGCCTAAAGAGGTGATTCATCACAGTGATCGAGGGGTTCAGTGCTTATCCATCTGCTATACCAATAAAATTGCCGAATCGAACATTATTGCGTCTGTGGGCACCAATGGTGATTCATGCAACAATGCATTGGCTAAGACGATTAATGGGATTTATAAATCTGAGGTGTTTCATTATTTAAAGCAGAGCTGGGACGGTGTAAATGATGTTGAACTGGCAACCTTTGAATGGGTGGATTGGTTCAATAAAACCCGTTTGCATAGTACGATTGGTTATGTGTGGCCCTTTGAGTTTGAAAAGGGGTATAGTAATAATCTTAATCTGTTAGGTGAAGCTGCCTAGCTCAAGTAAATCAACCTCCGATAAAGTCGGGGCGGTTCAGTTTAGTCGTTTCTGAAGGTTGGTCTTGGTATCTTGCAAAGCGCTAAGGATAGCTAAAAACAGCTAAGGATAGCTAAATGTAGCTAGGTTAAGGTATCTAAAGTGTTTCAAAAATAGGCCTAGTAGCTGTTTGAGTCTATCGTTTTGCCACCTATCTGCCTGACTATAAATATACTCATTTATCACATATCTTGCTATATCACTTATATAGCAAAGCAAGTTAATTTCTTAGTATGCGCTAGCTGTAGTCATCCCGTTGGATTGCATATGATCTAGCTGATCGTAGATTGCGTCAGTTTGCAACCAAATACCATTACCCTCATAGTTGCTTAGCTCTTTGAGCTGGGCTGCTACAAACGATAAAATCATATCGTCGTAGTAACTCCATGAAAAAGACTTTTCTGTTTGGCGCTGATAGCAAACATCATCCCATAAGTTTTTGAGATAGCCCATATTTAATGCAGTATCAAAGTTTTGCATCCATCTGATAGTCTGTCTAGTGATCTTATCTAACAAGATTCTAGATAGCGCTGCAGAAATATTCAACGCTATTTCTTTTCTTAAATCCATAGCTATAGTCTGTATCTAACCTTTATATATGTCTAATTAAAGCTACATTGCATATAGCATGTTACTAAATTACTGGATCAAAAAGGAGGCAAAAAAACAAGCCGCACTACGCGCCTTGTTTTCTATCCTTGATCAGTGAATCCGCGCAGCCATCTTACTTTCAATCCAATCAGCCACTTCGCTTTCTACCCATGCTACACGTCCCTTTGATAGCTTTACTTGAACAGGGAATGTTGGGTCGTAACGATCAGATTTTTTATTGACCATCTCATAAATCGTAGTACTGCTAAGCGCTGTATAATGCATTACCTGCTTGAGCGGTATCATGCGAGGTATCTGTAAAGTGCTAGCTGTTGATACGTTTTGTTGTGTGTTCGCATTTAATAATTGCATGATTATCTCCTTTGTAAATTAATGAGAATCTTTCTTCTCATACAGTTACGGAGTCCCATATTTTTTTACGGCATCCCATGTAGTCCAGTGACTGGCCTTGTATGAAACAATAAAAGAAGGAGCTGAATGATCAGCTCCTTCTTATGTCGCATCTCTAGCCCGATGGTTTTAGCTCACTGCTGTCACGCTTTTTCGTAAGCCTTGCTCAATGCTGCTCACGTTCTGAGTGGCTAACCCATTCTGATAATTCCCTTGCTGAGTACTGCTCACATCCTCTGTCTCTACTGGATAAAACTCTTCAGCCACATCAAGCATGCCATCACTATCAACCTCAAAGCAGGAGTTCACATAGCCAAGCTTCGCCGCGGCCTCTAATGCCGCTTGATCAAAGCCATGTTCGCTAAGCTCACGATCAATCGCTCTAGCATGCTGTACCGCATCTTTAAGCGTCACCCCATCACGTAATGTCAGATCCACAAAGTAAATCGGCGTTCGATAGCTTTGCGTGGTGCTTTTGCCTCGTAAGGTGAGTTGTAGTGGTAAGCATGACAGCTTGTTGCCTGACACGGCGGCAAAGTAGCTTAGGCGTGCGGCAAGCGTTCTAATACTATTAAAGCCAGTAGTGCGAAAGATAAACGTGCCCAGCTCATCTTCTTCAGACAGATTCACGTAGAGTCTGCCATATGGCTTACAGGCTCCGCCTTGCGCTAATGGACAACGATCAGGGGATGGACATGGCAATTGCTCAACACCCTTGTTTGTGCGGCGCTGACAGCTCTCACCGTCACCCACACATAACGGTCTGCCCGTTTGTCTATCAAATAGCGTGTACTCAGCTCGTAGGTTTAATTCTGGATCATTGAACAGCATACGTACCGGTATTTGCCTCAGCTTGCCTTCATTATTTGCGCGTAGCTTTTCATCAAGGGGATGATTGATCCAGCCATCCTTATTTTGAACTTGACTGGTGATGGTGAATTGATCGTCTTTGGCAGGAAGACGTTTACCGTCCTTTTGAATGATACGTCCAATGCTGATGCGACCTAAAACTGGTGGAGTAATGGTTAGACCCTTAATCATGGTGATATTCCTTTTGTGTTGAATGAATTTGTTTAAGCCATAAAAAAGCCCACCTGTGCTAGGTGGGCGGTTATGAACTTATTTCGTTCAGTTGAGTAATGGGTTGATGATGAAGTAGTTTGTGACTTATTCATTAAGAATGACAAAGCGTCTGCTACCTTGACGGGTTTTACTGAATTTAGCTAATAGTTCAGGATAGGCTTTAATGACAGCTTTACTATCCAGACCGACACTGTCTTTCGAGCGCTTCCATGAAATAGCACCTTTCTCAAATACAGCGACCTCATTGTCGGCAATTAGCGTTTGCAGCTGGTGCTTTACCTGATCATGACGCTGCTCTAACTCTTGCATATAGTCACGATAACTCAGCAGTTGCTCAAATAATTTGTTGGCGCCATCGTCATCTCGCAGATCAACCTTGCTTGATGGTTTAGGGTTTGGATACAGCTGTTTTAATGCCCGAGCTGCCGATTCAGAATGGTCAGGGGTTGGTGGTGTGTCGGTTGCTACGTATTGCCAGAACAGGCGCTCATGCTCGATGATGGATTTAATCAATCGCTCATCACGCTCAACCTTATAAATTTTCGCCTCATGACCGCAAAGCAGCACACAGATATGCGCTGCAGTTTTGCCAGTGACCGCTAATTGGTGCTGTACTTGGCAAGTGACATATAACGGTACGCCATGCTTCCAAAGCTTGGCACCATGTTCCCCTGCGGTTTTACACTCTAAAATCTGTATCTTATCTGACCCCACCACCGAGTAATCTAAATTAGCCAGCATAAAGTGCTTGTCAGGATCAGGATGCTGCAAGATGGCATTGACACGCCTGACCTTATTGCCAGTGTGTTCTTGATAGTATTTCGCCACCATCGGCTCTAGCGTATTGCCCCAGTACAGCGGTGAGTAGCCCTCTAAGCTTTCATCAATGCTTGATTCCATGCGTCCTGTCTTAATCATCCATAGCTCAAGCATCGATAAATACGGATGAATACCACAAGCGGCAGCGGCATCAGAGCTGCCGATACCTTGTTTGCGAACAGCTAGCCACTCTTCACGGCTTAGCGATTTGGTATTTACCAAACGCTTAGGTGTACTTGATTGAATAGCAGACGATTTAACGGTTTTACCTTCTATCTTAGTTGTTGGTAACTCTGCGCTATTGTGCCGAGCTTTGATTGAAGCCTTACTCTTAACGGTTACACGCTTAACTCTTGGCTGAGTAGTTGTATTGTTTAATGCGATCATGTTCATAATGAATTCCTTCGTTAGATTTATTATTAATAAGTAATGCGGTACTTTGTTTGATTGACGGCATAAAAAACCACGCTCAAAGGCGTGGTTGATTCATCAAGTAAACAAAGTCATTAAGAGACTAGGCAATTAAGCGTAGCGCTTCATCCAAGCTCTTATCTTTAAGCTTCGCCCCGGCACCAAACCAAGCTGAGTCTAAGCGATGGTCCCTCGACATGGCACGGCGTTCATGATCCACAAACTCCGTCATGGCTGACAGCAGGCCATAAGCGGTATCTTTAGCAGAGTCTAAATCTGCACCTCGACCTTGACCGTTAAACATCGTCATCACCTGATTCATGGCACGGGCATTAGGAACCGCCTCTTTCTCCTTCTTAGCGGTATTAAATAAAATGAGACCATCGTCTTTGACATCGTTAAACACGCGGTTTAAATAATTGGCGGCTTCTGCTTGCGTCACTCGTCTATTGGTTAATTGCTTCATCTCATAATTAAAGTCATCCCACTGACTAACAGATACGCCTAGTTGCTGTTTGACCTTATCCGCATCAAAGGTGGTGCTATGCGGAACTTTGACCACCCCTCCGCTGCCATCAGCCAGACTGATTGCTAAGGTGTTATTACACACCACACGGATATTGGTGAACTGCGCAGTAGTCGCTAGCGTCCCATCACAAGCCGTTGCTAGCAGCAAGTAGCCATGACTGACATCACCGCCTCGTAGCGTTGCCGATTGTCCAGTACGAGCGAGTGCCCAGAACTTACGACCGCCTTTTAAAACCCCTGCTGTTTCTAACTCAAAGTCAGCTTGTTCAGTCAGATCACGATAAAACTCTAAGATCTCACTCGGTTGCACTTCTTGGTAGCGCTGACTGACCACTGATAATGGCTCTAAGTTATCAGAGCGGTAAAGCACCTTATTGGTGTCAAAAGGCATGATTAGACTTTGTCCTTTTTCATTGTTCGCCATATAACTGACGTCTGATGATTCAATACGCCAATCCATTCCCGCCTCACGTGCCCAGACTTCGATAGGCTGCTTGGGAGATAGCTCGTTGCCAAGACCGTGCCAAGGAGTGTCACCGACGTATGCGATTGATTCGATTAAATGTGCCATAAGAATATTTCCTTTTATTGTTGAATAAAATAAGTGGTTTAACTGATTGCATGCTTTGATGCATGAATCATTGAAGGTTTCAATAAATGAGCATGTTAGAGTCAGACGTTAAAGGTATGCTGACAGGTACGGCATAAATAGCGCGGCAGGACAGCCGCTCTAATGAGTGGGGGCTGCATCAGTCCTTGCTGTGCCAGATTAATGACGGTGGCAATGGCGCTGCCTGCGACCATGCCAATCATGGGATTGATCTTGTAGTACTTGCAGACGCTCATACCAAGACCAATTAGCAGCTTTGGTGAGAGTACCTGCTCTGTTAACCCTTGTGTACTGGTGTCTATGTTTTCGATGACATGGGCTGAATGACAGTTGGGACAAATAGGTTTCATAGGATCTCCTTGATAGTAGCGCATAAAAAGGCCTGCTTTATAGCAGGCCTTGATGACACGTTTTGGGGTAGATTGATGAGGCAACGATGACATCGGTGCTCATCACATAGGGATGCTATATATCTGTAATTATTTTGATATTTAAGCAAGTACAAGTGTTTATGTTCTACTTTTCCTTAAATTCACCATGTCCAAATGTTTGCATTTTAGGCAACCACACTTTGAGTTTTTGATCGTACTTACCGGACTTTGTTAAATACGTTGCCACAGTAAAAGCGTTCTTAACCTCCTGAGGATTATTGCGATGTATTCTACCGATACCTAGCTTTCCGTCTTTTTCAAGACGACGTTTATTCTCAGCATCATGAGAGCTATGATAAGTACCGACACCTTCTGTGGCCTCTTGCCATTTCTCACCTATCGTTTTAGCTATATGCCAGTCTGAGTACCTTTTTGAATTATCGTAAGTTAATACTAGGTGGCAGTGAAAACCTCCGTTTTTATAACCTTGCTCTAGTGCCCATGCATAACCCGTGAGGTGTTTAAAACAAGATCTTCTCTTACGAATAAGTTTTCTTATCTTTTCGATATGATAATAAAAATCAGAAATAGTCACATGATGACGTTGATCTTTTAAATATTTTAGCTCAATAAAAACAACTAGTACCCTTGATTTATTTTCAATCAACTTTTTAAAGTAACATTCTAAGCCTTTTTGATTTTGTGATTCCTGATAACGCCAGTCATAAAGCTCTCTTATAATACTGTTTCTATAATCTGATAATTTCGTAATAAGTTTTTGACTTCTCTCGTAATCCCAAATCATATCGCAAGGATATTCAGCACCAATTAGAGTAATGGTGCTGTTCATAAATGCGTTAATAGCTTGAGAGTAATTTAAAGAATCTTGTAAATAATACATCAGCATGAACGGTCGATATAATTCGTTCAGCTGATCTTGAAGGCGTTTACCTTTGAGGTTTTTGAATAATACATTTTTAACGAGCTTATCAACATCGTTGGTGATTTTGGATTGGTTGTAGGTTAGATGGGACATAATATTCTCCTATGAATTTATTGGTTCATAGAGTTATGTTCATCTGTATTTTTATAATATCAGTCGCTAAGAGGGTAGCTCTTAGCTTAGTAGTTATCATACTGATGTAGTTGTCCTATTGATACTGTAATACCAACTATTAGTTTGTTGATGGAGCCCTACATCTTCAAAATAATAGTAAGACTTACTTAAGAATAAAACCGTATATTCTGAGTCAAATAGAAATTCATAATAGGATAGTTACCTGAGATACTACAATTTCACTAGTTAATACTACCTACAGATAGATAGGTTATTGATATACATAAGTGTAGTCAATATTTTTAATATGGAAATACTATCGGAATACCACGTAAACATGATAATATTATTATCTAAAGAATAGTAAAATATCACGCGTGATCCACGCATGGAGAGCATTATAATGAGTGTTGTATTTTCAGATCCTATTAGTCAAAATATTTACGATAATAAGAAATACTTTGATGCAAATATAAGATCTTTGTCTCAAAGGCAGGTTCGATGGATGCAAGAGTATTTATCTTCTAATAGGGTGGAATTTACTCATGCTGGATCAACCAATAGGCATGAAGAGTTTATAAGGCAGCTAGCAAAGCGTGAAAATTTTAAAGAACTTGTAAGTATGTCTTATAAAGTGATGCTGTACCGTTTAGTACCTGAGAGTAATTTTGGATGGCTTGTAAATAATTTGAGATGCCAAATATTCATAGTGAACGTATTATCATTAGAATATAATTATAATTTCTTAGAAAATAATAGTAGTAAATTAATGGATGAGATTTACTTGTTTTTTGACAGAAAGGATTTTGATGAAAGTGTAGGTTTTAAATCTTCTTTGATAAATGATATATATCAGAGGTGGCAAGCAGTTTATAGAAAAGACAACTATTCGAAATGGTTAAAGGTTGATGATGGAAATCAGATAGAATGGAGTCAAGATTATTTAAAGAGAGGTAGCAGAGCTAAATTATTATTTAGTGATAAAGAATCAATTGAAGAAATGAGAATCTTTGTTATCGCTTCTTTAGATATCATTGATTATCCTGTTTCTAATAAAGAAAGCAATATTTACAACAATCATATACCTTCTGCTCGAAAAGAAAAACTCATAGAGAAGATGAAGCGAGCCTGGAGCCAGCAAAAATACCGAGATGCTGGTAAAACAAAAAAGCCATACCATTTGCCCCTGACAAAGAAAACAAAGGCTAGATTAGCGAAAATGTCTCAAGTACAAGGGCTGTCAGAGACAGCCATGCTTGATATATTGATAAATAGATTTTATGAGCTCGATTATGTTGATATTAATGGTAAGGATTTATACTAACGCTCGTTAATATATATTTGTAGCTCATCTGCTGTGATACCTTGATCTAACAGTGCTTTAATGAGATCTTGCTTATCAGCATTTTGTAATGAGTCAGGACGTTTGCTTTCTAACGACTTCTCAATTTGCTGCCGTGCTATCTGAAAGTCAACAACTTCGCCTGTGTCTCTGAGCAAGTCTAAAAAGTCTGCCCAGACTTGCATGATCTTGCGGCGCTCATCTAAGTGCTGAGCATGATTATAGACTGCTCGGATATCGTTTTTTTTGTCATGTGCCATCTGCTTTTCAATCGCATCGCCCATATAGCCAAGCTCGTTTAGGTTAGTTGAGGCGATGTGACGAAAGCCATGACCTGTCTGTTTACCAGCATATCCTAAGATATCAAGCGCATTATTAATAAACTCTTCGCTATACGGCTGATGCATGCCCGTATGATAGAACACGTATTCATATTGACCCGTGATAGCTTTCATTTCTTCTAGTATTGCTAGCATTTGATCTGACAGCGGAACCACATGCTTACGCGCTATTTTAAGATTATCGATATCAACACGCCATAAACGGTTAGCAAAATCGATGTGTGACCATTTCATCATACGTAGCTCAATGGTACGACAGAATGAATAGGCTAAGAATTTCATACCTAATCGGGTTTGGTCGTGACCATGATAGCCTTCGATAGCTTGGAGTAGGGCAGGTAGATCATGAATATCTACATGCTTCATATGCTGGCTTTTGGCTTTAGGATAGAGCGCCTTTAAATCATCGATTGGGTTTTGCTCAATGATACGTTCGCGTTTGGCACGCCTTAAAACATTAGCAACCAGATCGATAGTGCGTCTGGTAACCTCACGCGGCGGCTCACCGTTTTTGTTCACACGCTTTTCGATCTCATCTGCCATTGCTCGGCAATCCTCAAAGCTCACATCTTTTAGTGCAATGCCATCAAAGTGTGGCAACACGTCTTTATGCATACGATTATAGTCTTGCTGATAGGTACGCGGCTTGACGTTACGCTGACGTTCAGCGAGCCAGTCTAATGCGTAGTCGTTGAATTTTTGCGCGTGGATATTGGCAAGCTTGTCTTGACGCTTTTTATTTTTTGGATCGATACCATCTGCTAGTAGCGTTTTAATCTCAGTATTGGCTTGTCTGGCTTCCGCGAGCGACATGATTGGATAAGTACCAAGTGTGAGGCGTGTCTGCTTACCATCAAAGCGATAGGCGCTTATCCATGTCTTTGTGCCTGTACTGCGTACCAAAATCTGTAGTCCTTGCTGGTCACTGTATTTATCAGGACGGGAAGGCGTGCATTTCTCACTAGGTTTGAGCTTGCGGATCTTACTATCGCTTAACATGTTGGTCTATTCCTTATAGCTACAAGCTATATGAATCAAGCGATACAACAAAAACGTTGGTCTAAAGCTGAATCATAAAGCTTAAATGTTGGTCTTTTTGAGGTCTAATGAAATCATAGACCAACAGATAGACCAACACAAGCCATAGGATAGGTGGGTCACATTGGGTCGAATTGGGAAAATAGCAGGCATAAAAAAAACGCTAGGCGCGTTATTTATAAAGGGTTTGATTGGTATATGGGTAGAGTTGGGGCAAGGTGGGAAAACTAGGAATTTATAAGGTTGGCGGTGAAGGAGGGATTCGAACCCTCGATACGCTATGAACGTATACACACTTTCCAGGCGTGCGGTTTCAGCCACTCACCCACTTCACCGTTTTTTGCAAGACCAAGATTTTTGGCTGCCTAAGTATAGCGGATAGCATTTAAAATGTCACCACTTACGCCGCATCTTTCTTTATTGGTAACTGCCTGCTAGGATAGCGCATACGTAATGGCAGGCATAGATGGTTAAAAGTGGCATGATAAGTTTTTTTAAAGATAAAGCACGGGTTAAAATTAACCTCATAATGGCAGTATTCACTGTCTTAATAGGGATATCGTCTGCACAAGCGGATGACCTCAGCCAATGTAGCCAGTCGTTTTATGGTGGCGTCTATCCTGAATTTACCAATCCTAAGCTCAGTAATAATACCCAAGCGCTATGTATGGACGGTTTTGCCGTTATGTACTCGGGCGTATCACGCACCCCGCTGTGGTCAGCAGAATATCTTGACCGCAAGCGCTTGCAGCAAGCCAAAGAGATTGACCGAGAAGACAGCTTTCATGAAGAAAGCCGCCTGCCAAAATCCATGCGCGCCAAACTGTCTGATTATTCAGGCTCCGGTTATGATCGCGGGCATTTAGCGCCTAATGGCAATATGGCCAATCGCAGCCAGCAGTATGATAGCTTTAGCCTTGCTAACATCGCGCCGCAATCACCGCGTAATAATCGCTATATTTGGCGTAATATTGAGTCTGCCACGCGCTATCTAACCCAGCAATATGGCGAGGTTTACACCATTACGGGAGTGTCTTTTACCAGTAAAAAAACCAAACAACTGGCGGATCGTGTACTGGTACCCAGTCATTTCTTTAAAGCGGTTTACATACCTGCAAGCAACCAAGCAGGCGTCTATTATGCGCCCAATGATGAATCAGAGCGTATAGAGGTGATTAGTCTCGATGAATTAACCGCCAAGATTGGCATCGATGTGTTACCGGTATTGGATGCCCAAACCAAAGCCCAAGCGTTTGATTTGCCTTTAAAGGCAGGTGACAGCTCCGATTTGCCCGAAACTCCCCAAGAAGAACCGGTTTGGATGCTATTTGTCCTAGCAATCATTGACTGGCTCATGGCACAATTACAGGCATAAGTGGTTTAAATGTAACTAAATCCCCACAGCATTGAAAGATTGGGTAATGCGCTGTTAAGGTAAAGGAGGACGAGATGATTGATCCATTTGCAAATAATCACCAGAGTATGCAGATTGGTGATTTGGTTATTGAAAATCAAGAAGATAAAATCATTATTTATGGCGACATTAATCTGGTCTTTAATGAGGCGGGATATGAGCAAGCACAGCAGCTACACGAGCTCACTAGTAAAATTATGCTGGCATTTGAAAACCGCAGTCAATATAGTAATTACGATGATAAGTCAAAAGAAAAAGATGACCAATCGGATAAAATTGTAGACAATCCGTTCCTGTAACTGATTGATATGCTTTTGATTTTATAGTAATAATAAACTATAAAAAAATTACTAGGCAAAATCTAAAAATTGCTTATAATGGGTCAAGACATCGCTTATGTCGATCAAACCTTTTTTGCAAAGCTAAGCATTAATAAGATATTAATATCGGCTTTCAACTGAAACTTAGGATAGAGCTGCAAGCTTGCAATAAAAGATTGTTGATAAAAGGATAAGCGTAGGACATCAGAAACACAACGTTTCTAGTAATCATTGAATGAAGGGAGTCAATTTATGAAATTATTCGCAAAAACCACTTTAGCAGTTGCTGGTATCAGTTTAGCAAGTATGGCATTCGCCGCTGACCCATTACACAACACTACTTGGCAGACTTTTGATGAAGGCCAGCCAAAAGGCGTGGTTAAAATCACTGAGTCTAATGGCGTCCTAACGGGTAAGCTTATCAGCACGACTTCAGAAAAAGGTAAAAAGCATGTTGGCATGACGATTATCTCTGGTCTGAAAGCTGACGGTGGTGGTAAATACAGTGGCGGTACGATTACTGACCCTGAAAAAAATAAAGATTATCGTATGACTGCTAACTTAAGTGGCAGCACTTTAAAACTAAAGGGTTATATCGGTCCATTCTCACGTAGCCAAACGTGGAAAAAGAAATAAACTGCTATAATTCTGCCTTGTGAAGTTTGGTTGTTAACGTAAACTAGACTTGATAGAAAGATAAAGTGTTAAAATTTTAAAGCATAAAGAATCCCGCATGACCGAAAGGTTATGCGGGATTCTTTTATGCGGGATTCTTTATGGTGGCGCTTTTATCAATGATGTTTTTTTAATGTGAAATTTATTAATACCGATTTTATCACTGCCAATTTTATCACTGCCAATTTTATTAATGATGGTCTTATTGTGGATAAAATAGTCCTCAATAAAACCATCGTAGATAGTAGGCTTACCTTATAAACTCTGGATAGGCTTCCATACCACATTCAGCAATGTCTGCTCCTTGATATTCTTCTTCTTCAGAGATACGCAGACCTATGACAAATTTAATGATGCTCCAGACCATCAGACTACTGATAAACACCCAAGTAAAGATAGTTGCGGCACCGGCGATTTGACCGAGCAAAGTAGCGGCTGGATTGGTCAGAGGGACAATTAGTAGACCGAATAAGCCTGCCACGCCATGCACCGAAATGGCGCCAACTGGATCATCAATTTTTATTTTATCTAATATTAAGATGGATAGTACAACAATAACGCCTGCCACCATTCCAAATAGCGTTGCCTGAAGCGCCGATGGCGTAGAGGGTTCAGCAGTGATAGAGACAAGACCTGCTAATGCACCATTTAAGAGCATGGTCAAATCTGCTTTACCAAAGATAATGCGCGCGATAATAAGGGCGCCGATGGCACCACCGGCAGCAGCGGCATTGGTATTTAAAAACACTACCGCAACTGCATTGGCGCTGGCGATATCGCCAAGCTTGAGCACTGAGCCGCCATTAAAGCCAAACCAGCCCATCCATAAGATAAGAGTGCCAAGCGCGGCCAAGGGTAAATTAGCCCCGGGAATAGCACGTATCTCACCATTGGGACCGTATTTACCTCTACGCGCCCCTAACAGCAAGACCCCTGATAGCGCGGCAGCGGCTCCTGCCATATGGACGATACCTGAGCCCGCAAAATCAGAAAATCCCAAATCGCCAAGGCTAAATAAACCAAACACGGCTTTACCGCCCCACGTCCAGCTACCTTCTAATGGATAAATAACTCCGGTCATAACAACGGCAAACAGTAAAAAAGACCATAACTTCATGCGTTCAGCTACGGCACCTGAAACGATTGACATACAGGTGGCGACAAAAACCACTTGGAAGAAGAAATCAGAGGCGGCCGAATATACGGCATCGCCAGCAAAGCCATTTTCAGCTGAGGTCGCTAATGCATCTGCTACTAAAGTTTCAGTGCCAGCAATACCACTCAAAAACAGATTGCCATCATACATAATGGCATAACCGCATATCATATACATGGTACAGGCGGTGGCAAAGAGGGCGATATTTTTGGTGAGGATTTCGACGGTGTTTTTTGAGCGTATCAATCCTGCTTCCAACATGGTGAAGCCAGCTGCCATCCACATGACCAGCGCCCCACACATTAAGAAATAAAACGTATCTAGCGCGTACTGGAGCTCAAAGATTTGGTTTTGCATGTTAATTCCCCCTTGAATATATGCAATATAACTATCGAGATGACCTATAAATCAGTGTTTATAGATGGTCTGGCGCTTAATTATTAAATAGCGTCAGGACCTGTCTCACTCGTACGAATACGAATGACTTGCTCAAGATTGGTCACGAATATCTTGCCGTCACCGATTTTGCCAGTACTGGCGATACGCGTAATGGCTTCGATAGCAGGTTCGACCATCTCATCCATCACCGCCACTTCGACTTTTACTTTAGGTAAAAAGTCCACCACGTACTCGGCGCCGCGATAGAGCTCGGTATGACCTTTTTGACGACCGAAACCTTTAACCTCGGTGACGGTGACGCCTTTCACACCGATGTCAGAAAGCGCTTCACGCACATCATCGAGCTTAAACGGTTTTAAGATCGCAGTGATTAGCTTCATAAAAAAATCCTTATATGGGTGATGTCGCAGGTTAATAGAGGCAGTTTGTTTGCTGCCGCATATTATTGTCATGCTTATGGTTAGCGCTTCAAGAACTGTGCCAAACCTACTCAAGGGGGTAGGTAGGTTTGCACACATGCGCTCAAAAACACTCATCAGTATGACAAAGAATAGCGCTTATACCATAACAATAAATAGCACAGTTATTGGTATAAGTTAGGGAAATCAACCTTTAACGTTGCATGAACGAAAACTTTATTATAACCAACTTTTTAAGCACTTGGGGAGGCTATCACTTTATTTCATGTGATGATTTGATAAAAGGTGAGGGCAAAGAAACGAGGAGGCGTAACAGGAAGAGGTTACAGAGGCTTAAGCTAGATACGATAGTAAAGCGCGATGAATCACGCTTAACATTCAGCCTCTGTATTCAAATAAACGAGCGGCCTTAGGCCTTGGGGAATAGTAAATACGGGGTTTTGGTGCTACCAAGCAGTTTTTTGGTCTCGCTACCTTTTAGCAATTCAAGCAAACGTGGTTGCCCAAAAGCACCGGTCATCAGCAGACCAATATCATTTTTACTTTGATAATAGTTTAAGGCGGCAGTCACATCGCGGCAGTCAAGCAAAGCCTTTTTGCATTTGATGCCAGCTTGTTTGAGGCGCGCATACGCTTCCCGCAGTGCATCACAGTTTTCTGAGTTTTCTTTGGCAACCATGACGATATGCACGGTCAGCGCCCGCACAAGAGCCGTTTTACACAGCCAATTGAGCAATTTATGCGAAGTAGGGCTATTGTCAAAAGCAAATAATGCCGTGGTTGGGGGCAAAAATGGTGCATGAGTCACCAAAATGGGGCAGTGGCTTAAGCGGATAAGCTGGCTTAAGGTTGATTTGCAGGTGACATGATGACCGATGACGATTAATTGTGCCTTGTCATCGACGTAATCAATACTATCACTCAGGTTTTCATGCCGATGTAACGTATAGGTTTTAAACTTATGAGGTTGCTGCTCGCAGTAAGTGGTTGCTTGGTGTAGCAGCAGCTTACCTTGGGCTTTTAGCTCACTATTACTGAAGTGTTCTTTTGCCGTAAATTGATCGAGCAAGACATTTTCATCATCGATATTTAGGCAGCCGGAATAATCAACAGCGGCTTTTTGTTGTAAACTTGGTACGGAATGCAGCAGGCCAATGGGTGCTTGCAGACGAATAGACGCCCACATACTGGCATCCAATACGGCCTGCACATGATCAGGACAATCCAAGCAAGCAATCACGCTATCTGGCTTCAAATTACTCATAAAGGCACCACATATCTCAATAATGAAAACACAGGCCCGTTGGTTAAAGTCATCCTTTAACCAGCGAGCCTGATTTTATATACCAATATAATTGCTGATGAATAAACCAAATGTTTATCTCAGCTTGATAACACCCATGCAGTTTTGCTTAATCCAAGAGCCCAATATCTCGGCGATCATGAATCGAAAAACGATCGATAAGGGTGCGGCTGGCGCTATTGAGTCCAACCACTTTGACATCAATGCCTTCACGTTGCAAGCGCATGACCAGCTTGTCCAAGGTATCAACGGCACTGACGTCCCAAAAATGAGCTTGGCTGACGTCAATATGTACGCTGTCTAACGCTTCTTTGGTATCAAAACTCTGCAAAAACTGCGTCGTTGAAGCAAAGAAAACCTGCCCTTGCACGTAGTAATAGCGGGTATTGCTGCTGTCGTCATATTCACTAAAGATGGTTAGGAATTGCCCGATTTTATTGGCAAATGCTAAGGCAGATAACAGCACCCCAACGCCAACGCCATACGCTAGGTTATGAGTAAAGACGGTGGTCAAAACCGTCGCTAGCATAACGATATTAAAGGACATCGGATGGGTTTTAAATTCACGGATAGATTGCCAGTTAAAGGTGCCGATAGAAACCATAATCATCACCGCCACCAGTGCAGCCATCGGTATCAGGCTGACCCAATCACTCAAGAATACCACCATGATAAGCAGCACCACGCCAGCGATGAGCGTTGATAAACGCGTACGACCGCCAGATTTGACGTTAATCATCGACTGCCCAATCATCGCACAACCTGCCATACCACCAAAGAATCCCGACACTACGTTGGCGATACCTTGCCCGCGGCATTCTTTGTTTTTATCACTTGGCGTATCAGTTAATTCATCGACAATGGTTGCGGTCATCATAGATTCTAATAAACCTACGACGGCAAGCGCGATAGAATAAGGTGCGATAATCAATAAGGTATTCAAATTGAGTGGAATATCAGGTAATAAAAACACCGGTAAAGAATCTGGTAAATCGCCCATGCTACCGACGTTACGAATGTCAAGATTCATATACATGGCGACCGCGGTTAGGCCAACGATACAAATCAGCGGCGATGGAATCACGCGTCCGATTTTAGGAATCAGCGGAAACAAGTAGATAATGGCTAAACCGGCTGCGGTCATGATATAAACCGTCATGCCGACGCGCTCAGTCATCGGGTTCAGTTCGGGCAACTGAGCAGCAAAGATCAAAATCGCCAGCGCATTGACAAAACCAATGACCACCGAGCGCGATACAAAGCGCATTAAATTGCCAAGCTTAAAGATACCCATGATTATCTGGATAACGCCGCAAAATAAGGTTGCCGCCAGTAAATACTGCAAACCGTGCTCGGCAACCAAATCAACCATGACCAGCGCCATGGCACCGGTCGCCGCTGAAATCATACCCGGACGACCACCGACAAAACTGATCACCACGGCGATACAAAACGACGCATACAGACCGACTTTTGGGTCGACACCGGCGATAATGGAAAAGGCAATCGCTTCTGGAATCAAGGCCAGTGCGACGACCAAACCTGATAACGTATCACCGCGAATATTGGAAAACCACTCTTCACGTAAACTGCCAAAAAAAGATGTCATAAGTAAACTGCATAGGGTTAGAGGCAAAAAAAGCAATCGTTCATCATTGAGCGTTAAAGCTTAGCGATAAAAGGATTGCATCGTGATTAATTATGTCGAGATGATATCGACCATAATTACGTTATAAAAATCAGTCATCGTGATAGATGCTGATAATCGTTCTGTAAACAGGTACTCATGCAGCCATATGGCTGTGGCACTATTATTTGCTTGAGTAATTATTTGCTTGGATAATTACCTGCTTGAGTATTAGCTAACTACTTAGCTATCGACCTTTATAACGGTATCGCAAATGCCATCACCCATAATCAATATGATGACAGTCTTTAAAATGATGAATAAGTGTCCGCGATGGTCTGTTGCGGTAGAAGAAGATAAATAATCTGTCAGACGAAAACGCCACAATATAGGGCAGTGCTTGCCTGTCATACCATTATCACCATATGAATCGTTGCTGAAGAGATGTGACAATAGCGCGATACGTGTGACAACATGCTAAACTAAAATGCTAGATTGCATACTTGGTCAAAATAGCTATTTAACCTAGCGCTTCCTATTAGGGCAGCTATTATAGCATTAGCGACTCAATATAAAAACAGGCGCATAATAACACAAAGTCTCAAAAAACCAGTACCGAAATCCGAGTGATACCTTTATGATGCTGTTCATCTAAAGCGTCTTACGCAGGCTATATATAGCGCCTATTTATAGAGCTAAGCTTATAGGCAGTTTGTTTATAGAATCTACTTATAAAAGCTGTTTATAAAGCTGCTTATAAAACCCGTATGCTTGACACAATTTTGTTCGTCCAATAGATAGAAGGAATAGATATGACCGCCAGCACCGCAAAAGAAGCCTTACTTCATAAAGGCAGTGGTTTACAAGTCGTGGTCGGTTTGGGGCAGTCGGGACTGTCGGTGGCGCATTATTTGACCGCGCAAGGCTACCAAGTCGCTGTGACTGATAATCAAGTGAGCCCCACTTTAGCAGACCAATTACCTACTGCGGTCGAGATTCGCCAATTCGGAGCGATAGATGCAGAGTTATTGCAACAAGCCGCTCGAATTATCATCAGCCCTGGCATCTCATTAAAAACAGCAGCAGTTGCCGCGGCTAAAGAGGCGAATATTCCGGTCGTCAGCGACATTCAATTATTTTGTGAAGCGTGCCGCGTACCGATTATTGCCATTACTGGCTCTAACGCTAAAAGTACCGTGACCACATTGGTTGGACAAATGGCGGCGGATGCAGGGGTGAATGTTGGCGTGGGCGGCAATATTGGCGTGCCAGCACTGACTTTGCTGTCTAATAGCGAGATGGAGTTGGCAGTTCTGGAGCTATCAAGTTTCCAATTAGAGACCGTAACCAATTTAGGCGCACAAGTGGCAACGGTACTTAATATGTCACCTGACCACTTAGACCGTCATGGCGATATGCTCGGTTATCATCAAGCCAAACACCGTATCTTTCAAGGTGCCAAGTCAGTGGTTATCAACCGCGAAGATGCCTTGACGCGTCCACTGGTGGCGGATAATTTGCCACGTTTGAGCACGGGCATTCACGCCCCTGATAAAGGTCAGTATGGGCTTATTACCGACTCAGAAGGGCAGACGTATCTAGCCCACGGGACAGAGCGTTTGCTCTCGGCGGATAAACTGCGCATTAAAGGCCGTCATAATTTGCTTAATGCCCAAGCAGCTTTGGCATTGGGCGAGCTTGCCGGTTTACCGCTTGATAGCATGCTTAATACTTTGCAAGCATTCACAGGGCTTGAGCATCGCTGCGAATATGTCGCCACCGTCGATGGGATTGATTATTTTAATGATTCTAAAGGTACCAATATTGGCTCAACCATGGCAGCTGTCGAGGGCTTAGGCGCGGTATATGCACCCAAAGACGGTAAGCTGTTATTAATCTTAGGCGGGCAGGGCAAAGGGCAACAATTTGGTGAATTGACGCCGTTTATCAATCAGTATGTCAGCCAAGTGCTATTTATTGGCGAAGACAGCCAACAGATTGAGCAGCATTTACGAGCAGCAGGCATCCGTGCTGACGATGTCTCATTACATCAATGCCAGACGTTAGAAGACGCTTTTGTGATGATTAAACAGGTCACAGAAAGCAGCTTATCGCAAGTACAAGCGGTGCTCTTGTCACCAGCTTGCGCCAGCTTTGATCAGTTTAGTGGTTTTGCTGCCCGTGGCGAGCACTTTAGTCAGCTTGTTAAGCAGTTAGACACTGTCTCACAAGGCAGTGCTTCTTAAAGCAGGGTTTATTAAGATAATGTTTCATCAGATAGTTGGTCGTGAGATAAGTTGCCATAAAAGAGCTTGTCACTAGATAGCACGACCATCAGCTTTTATACTGTTTCGTTTATCGTTGTAAAAATGGCAGGCGTTTTTTGATAAATGATTGTTTTGCTTATAAATTGCTGCTACTGTCAAATATAAGCAGTGAGGCTTGCGACAACCAAGTGATGAATCAGGTGACGAACCAAGCAGTAACCCAGCCACCTTGCCATGTCAGTACTGAATATTGACACGGTAAACTACCAAAAAGCGTGGTTTGTCACTGCCTAGCTGTCTGCTATTATCTTTTTAAATAAAACCTATTTCATATTTTTTAAACGGTGGCGTTTTATAAACGCCGTGTTTTTTCGTTTGCTAGTGTATATAAAATTATGGCGCTCTCTTCTCTTTTTCGTTCGAACTCTCAATCGCCACAAGCTACTGGCTCAGATGGTATTCTGTCTATGCCATCAGCGCGCGCAATTTTATTATCGAGCGTCGGCTGTATGTTGGTGCTTAGCCTATTGATGGTGGCTTCTGCTTCTATTCCTTTTGCGCTCAGTCGCGGCATGAGCGAGCTGAACTTTTTCTATAATCAGCTCCTCTACATGGGTATTGGTCTGTTTATCGCCGGTTTTTCTTATAAACTGGTATCGCTAAAAAGGCTCTATAGAACTGAAACCCAGTTTATGCTGTTGGCGATTACCGGGCTCTTGTTATTTGCCACCTTATTTAGTACGCCTATTAACGGCTCGAAGCGTTGGCTAACGCTCGGCGGTTTTAACTTTCAGGTCGCAGAGCTTGCAAAGCTGGTGATGATTATATTTGTCTCAGACTTTGTGGTACGGCGCTCATTTGAGGTACGTAATGGTTGGGATGGCTTTTTACGCATTGCGATAGTAGTCGGGCTAATTACCGTTCTGTTACTAGCGCAGCCAGATTTTGGCTCGTTTGTGGTTATTATCGGTACTGTCTTTGCGATATTCTATATTGCTGGCGCGCCTTATAAGCAGTTTATCGCGCTCGGTGCTGTCGCCGTTGGTGGCGCAGTATTAATGGTGGCGACCGTCCAATATCGCCTCGTACGCGTGATGTCGTTTTTGGACCCTTTTGATGATGTGCAAGATACCGATTATCAGTTAGCCCGCAGCTTAATCGCCTTTGGTCGTGGTCAGTTTACCGGTGTCGGTTATGGCGAAAGCGTACAAAAACTGTCGCATTTGCCAGAGGCGCATACGGATTTTCTGTTAGCGATTACCGGTGAAGAATTGGGCTTTGTTGGTGTGACGATGATCTTGATACTGGAGGCGCTGATTATCGGTAGTGCGATGCGCATCAGTTATAATGCCCTTAAGCGTCGCCAAATGCGCATGAGTTATACCGCCTTTGGTATCGCCGTGGTGTTTATTGCCCAGACGATTATTAATGCGGCGATGAATATGGGGGCGATTCCGACCAAAGGTTTGACCATGCCATTCTTTAGTTATGGCGGTTCATCGATGCTGATTAGCTTGGTAATGGTAGCGGTACTGCTAAAGATTTATAAAGAAAGCCCTGAGATTGAGAAAAGCCAGTGTCGTTATTATTAAGTCATTTAATGATAAAGTGATAAATATCTTTAGATTGTTTAAGACATTTTCATTCTAATCATTAACTATAAAAAAGCGTCGCTAATAGCGGCGCTTTTTCTATTAGGGCTTAGGACTATGTTATTCAATGCTAGGCATATTTAAAGATTGCATATTTTGTAGCGGCAAGTTATCCCATTGTGCAATCGCTTGCTTCAGCATATTTTCTGGAGCATCTCTATCAACGGCAGGCTGCTGCAATAGCTGTAAAGCATGGGTAATTAGCTTGCTTGGGTCGCGAGTATCAATCGGCTGGGCAAGGTTTTGTTTGGACAGCTTTTGACCGTCAGGACTGCATATCAACGGCAAATGATACCAATGATCGATAGCCGGCAAGCGTGCAGCATGCATGATGCTGATTTGGGCGGTGGTCATCGGTAAAATATCTAAGCCGCGCATGATATGCGTGATGCCTTGCAAGCCATCGTCCAAACTGGCGGCTAAAATGTAATTAATCATGCCATCTTGGCGACGTACCACCATATCTCCCAAGGTGTACTGCGGGTTATCCCATTGCACGCCTTGAATGCCATCTTTAAAGCCCATGCGATAATTTGGCAACTGTATCCGTAGCTTATTTTGCGCTTTATCAAAACCTGCATCTAGACAGCAGCGCGGATAGCGTTGTCTGTTTAGAAGTTTTTGGTTTGCCTGCTGCGGGTCAATACTTTCTCCTATCGCTTTTCGCTCCCAGTAACGCTCAAGACTTTTGCGTGAGCACTGACAGCCGTAGGTCAGCGGATAGAGACTTGAAGATAAGTAATCATTATAAATATCAATGCGCTCAGATTGGTAGATGACATCGCCATCCCAGTGTAGCCCGAGCACCTCCAAATCAATCAAAATCTGCTCAGTAAACTGGCTATCGCAGCGTTCAGTATCAGTGTCTTCGATACGTAAGAGCCACTTGCCACCGATAGATTTGATGTGACAAAAGCTGGCAAGTGCCGTCGTTAATGAACCAAGATGCAGCTCACCAGTGGGTGATGGGGCAAAACGCCCGATAGGCTGTGATGACGATGATGATGCGGCTGGAGTTGAAATTTGAATTGGCATAGGAGTATGGATGGTTTTCAAAGTAGGCAGTATCAGTAGAATAAAAACATAGAATAATAAATATAGCGCTAAAAAGATATTTATCAAATATGCCTATTTTGTTGGTGGCGTGTCAATAAGCATCAAGTTCATCTATAACTGGCAATGTATAAAACGCAGGAA
This sequence comes from Psychrobacter sp. ANT_H3, assembly GCF_027919975.1. Classification (NCBI taxonomy): domain Bacteria; kingdom Pseudomonadati; phylum Pseudomonadota; class Gammaproteobacteria; order Moraxellales; family Moraxellaceae; genus Psychrobacter; species Psychrobacter sp. ANT_H3. The sequence goes on from NZ_JAQISM010000022.1 coordinate 28,402, forward strand.
AATAAAAAAACAAGAATATAAAACAACAACATAAAACGCAACGAGCGACCAATAGATGGTCGCTCGTTTTTATATTAGAGTATTAATGACTGTTAAACTAGCTGGATTTAAGCACCTTGGTTTTGACGCTCTTTAATCTCAGATAAAGTTTTGCAGTCAATGCACTGAGTTGCTGTTGGACGGGCTTCAAGGCGACGCAGACCAATCTCTACGCCACAAGTTTCACAAAAACCGTAATCATCGTTTTCAATTTCGGCGAGAGATTTATCGATTTTGCGAATCAGCTTACGTTCACGGTCACGCGTACGCAAGGTCAAAGCAAACTCTTCTTCTTGCGTGGCGCGGTCATTGATATCTGGCATGGCGCTAGACTCATCTTGAATATAAGTCTTGGTACGATCCGCTTCGCCAATCAGTTGGTGCTTCCAATCTAATAACATTGCCTTAAAATGCGCCAATTGCTCATCAGACATATACTCTTCGTCTTTGGCAGGTTCATAAGGGGTGAACTTTACATCACTCGGATTCGTGGTCAGGGTGCTCATATGGGTATCCTACTTTTTCAAATTAATTCAATAAAACGACATATCAAAAGACAAGACGTTATAAATTTATCAAACGCTATAAATTGTCCCTTTATAAAACGTTTTACCACTTAGTAACACAAGTAACACAGCTGATCTAATAATACGGTTATCTCGATAGGACGCGGGCGACCTATCAATGGTCAGGTATATTGTCATGAATTTATTTATTTAAATGCTTACGGTTAAATAAATAGACAAATCCCTGACTGTGAAAACTTAGCTTGTGGTCAAGTTAGCCATCCTAGCTATTATAATTTTGTCTAAATAAAGCTTAGACCATGCTTATTTTTCTTACATTGTCTAACAGTATAAGATACAGGCTCTGGCGATATTATTCTAGCCAAATTTTAGCCAATAAAACTGGTCGTCAAGTATCTAGTCTTTCGACCCAGCTTGCAACCTCTCCATTGTTGGCTAATTGCAACCAACGATATCCGGGTAGGGCGTTTTTATCATAAGCAAAATCGTCTTCAAAAGGCTTAAATTGATAGCAAGTAGACGGCGTGCTATACACCGTCACTCCTTGGCGCTGACGGACTTGCTCTTGATGGGTATGCCCGCTGATAATCACTTTTAGATGCTCAAATGCCGCCATCTGTTGCCAAAAAGTATCGGCATTTTTTACCATATGCTGATCAATCCAGTCAGAGTCGACCGGTATCACATGATGGTGTAAGGCGATGAGCGCAGGCTTCGTGCAAGTCTCTAGCTGCTGACATAGCCAATCAATGTCGGTCGTCGTCACCTCTCCTGCTACTTTGCCAGTGATGGACGAGTCTAATAGCAGCAGCTGCCAATGCTCCGTCTCAATCATATGTCGGCTTAGCAGGCGCTCATCGGTAGGTCTGGCAATCAGTTCACGCTGAAAAAATGGCAGCTCACTGTCATTTTCATCGGTGACATCATGGTTGCCTGCAATACAAGCAAAAGGAATGCCGGTCGCCTGTAACACCTTAAAAATATGGTCGTAAATATCAGTTTGTACTTTATTGACCAAATCGCCTGTGACAATGATTAAGTCACAGCGACGATCTTCACTTAACGCTTGTTTGATAATTGCCTCAAAGCTGTACTGGCAAATCGCCACTTCACTACTGGTTTCGTCAACCGCCGCAGGCACATGGGATGATAAGTGCAAATCAGTGATTTGCAGAATATTTACCTGTCCGTCTGGCGTGCTGATGGCGCTGGCAGGATAGCTAAGCATTGGATTTAGTCCCTTATCAATCAAAATCGCGTTCAATCAAAACACCGTAGAAAGCATTTATTTTATTATAAAAGTCGTTAACTATATTCTTGATAATATTAGAGAAAGTTTATAACATTATGACGAGTAAAGCTCTAGCAATATTGATGAAATAAAGTTCGATAAAGGCGAAGTAAATAGCTTTCTTACGACGGTGATAATAATTGCTGCGACCGCCATAAGCGCTGCCAGATATTTGGATATTTGGTGGCGTGGCGACTAGTGGCGTGGCGACCAAAATTTTGCCATCAGAGATTTTGTACCTGATTTTATGCCTATTAGCTTTGAGATAATCAGCGCAATAAAAAATAAAATAGCGAGGACTAAAACAATAGCAAGTCCGGTCTGGATATCAAACCAGATACTGCCCCAAACGCCAAGCGTGACGCCAAGCTGGGCAATGATTAAAGCGATAATGACCATTTGTTTTGGCGATGCTGACCAGAGACGGGCGGTCAGAGCGGGCAATACCAATAAACCACTGATTAATAAGCTACCAACCGCTTGCAAGGCAATGGCACAAAACCCCGCCAATACGCCCATAAAAAATAGCCGCTGGCGAGTCGGATTAATACCTTGAATCCGTGCCAAAGCCTCATGAGTAGCCAGTTTGATTTGTGCTGGCCATATATAAATAAGTAGCCCCAAGCCAACCAAAACACTGGCTGCAATTAGGGGTAAATCCGCCCAATCAAGCTCGAGCAAATTGCCAAACAAAAAGCCTAAGACATTGGCTTGCTGATCGGTCAGCTGGGTTAACGTTAATAACCCTAAGCATAGTAGCGACACGGCAACCACAGCCAATACCGCATCGACAGGCAAACGCTCGTCATCAATTAACACCAGTCCTAGCACCACCATCACACTGACAATGCCAATACCAATGCCCATAGGTAATTGCCATAATACTGCCAACGCTACCCCTAACAATGTCCCATGCGCCAGTGCATCGGCAAAAAACGCCATGCGCCGCCATAATACTAAGCAACCTAAGGGCGCAGAAAGTAAGGCTAAAATACTGCCAGCAATCCAGGCAGGGGCAATGATGGCTAACCAAGCGGTCATAATAGATATCCGTAACATTTTTATAAAAAGGAATAAGGCGGTTGTTGCTTGAATAAGCTTGGTTGTTAATTATATCTCGCTTGGCGCATGATGCTCGCAGGCGTGCGGCTGATGGACATACGGCTGCTCATAATGATGTCCAAAGAGCTTTTGAAATTCAGAACTAATAGCAAGCTCGCTTGGTTGCCCTTCGCAGCAGATATGCTTATTAAGACAAATAACACGCCTGCTACCTTTCATCACCCAGTGCAAATCATGCGAAACGACTAACATGGCGCAGCGCAAAAACTCCGGTAGCTCATCAATAAACTGATACAGCCAAACTTCCGTATCAGGGTCAAGCCCTTGCATTGGCTCATCTAAAATTAATAAATTGGGTTTATCCAACAAAGCACGCGCCAGCAATACGCGCTGGGTTTCACCGCCTGATAAATGCAGCATTTGCCGTGATAGCAGATGCGTTAAAGATAATTTTTCAAATATAAATTGACGCTGCTCAGGTGTTAGGCGCTTTTTGTCTGCTTGGGCCAATAAATCGCACACGCGTAAAGGTAAAATAGGCGCGACCGTAAAGCGCTGCGGCACATAACCGAGCTGTAACTTTTGGTGCGGTGTTATCTGTCCACTTGTTGGCTCTATTAAGCCCAAAACCAGCTTAACCAAGGTTGATTTACCCGCGCCATTAGGACCGATAAGGCTGACCGTTTCATTGACAGCAATATCGATATCAATATGCGAGAGGATGCGTTGCTGCCCGATATGGTAGCTGATATCGCTTAAGCTCAGCAATTTGGTGGCATTATTCATCGTCTTATCACTCATATTAATGGCAGAGGATGGCTTGGTTGGGGAAGTCGCTAGGCTCATAGGGCAGTACTGATATGTTGGTGATAAGTGAGTAATGGAACCACAATAATTAGGATAAAAGCATCGCTAAGGGCAAAAGCGTCAACCTAAAATATTGGCAATCAACTATTTTATTGACACGCTTGGCAACGACCACTGAGCTCAATGACACTGCGCTCCACCATAAAACCGACATCTTGTTGCGCAAAGCTCATGATTTCTTGCACCGGTAAACTGCTGCATTCTTGCACACGCTGGCACTGCGCACAGATTAAAAATGCTGCTGTATGCTGGGCGCGGGGATGACAGCAAGGCACATAAGCATTGATAGAGGTTAGCTGATGAATCAAACCTTCGCTTAATAAGAACTCCAAGCTGCGATAAACAGTTGGCGGTGCGACGTTTTTTGGCGTCTGACTGTTTTTCTGCTTAGCTGAAGCAGGGTTTTTGGCTTCAGGCTCGGTCAGGCGCATTTGCTGCAGCTGCGTGATCAAATCATACGCACCCACAGGTTTATTGGCTTCTAACACCAACTGATAGATTTGTTGGCGCAACGGCGTAAAGCGCGCACCGCTTGCGCGACATTGCTCTTTTGCGGCCATAAGGCGCTCATTCACATCGGACGGCGTAAAATCTTGCACATCGTGTACATGATCGCAAACGGGTGAGTGACTAGACATGAAGCAAGCTCCTAAAAATGACCCAGCGCTTTTATAATTATCACCTTTATATCTACAAGGTACTTTAGTATAAGGCGCATTTTATGATGGTTTTTTATATTGTTATAGTATAACATAATAATATGCAAAGGCGGATATCGCGTTTGAACCTATCGGTCCATACGTCTATTTTGATCAAAATAACGTCTCAAAACGATTATTCGCACTATTATTATTTATTGACCTTTAAAAGCAGCCATTATGATTTCATTTTTTAAAAGTTTTATACGTTTACCGAGGAGCTTACAGCGCTTATTAGCGACAGGCTTCATTATATTTGGCTCGTTAATGATGAGCGCGCAAGCAGCAACCGTCAGTGTGAGCAATTATCCCCTGTTTTTATTAAGCCAAGCGGTCACAGAAGGTGCGCCATCTGCCAAGCAGTTATTGCAAGCAGGGGAGGTGGGGCATCACGGTAGTATCAGCCCGGGCGATATCAAAGCGATTCAGGACAGTAAGTTTGTGGTCTGGTTTGGTGAACCCTTAGAGAACAACTTAGCCAGCACTCTAAATAGCGCGCCCAATGCAATTGCTTTATTTAAGTTTGATGCGTTTAAACGTCATCCGCTCCGTGATATTAAAGGTAAACCACTCGCTGGCACGCTTGACCCGCATATTTGGCTCGATCCTGACAATGCAAAAGCCATTACCCGTGCGCTTGCCGTCATTCATAGTCATGCCAATCCGCAATATAAAGCGCTTTATCATGCCAATGCGCAAAAATTTGCTCAGCGCATGAATAGGGCAGTGGCCGCAGCCAATGCAAACCACGCGCAAAAACCTTTGCCGTATTGGGCCTATCACGATGCTTATCAATATATGGAAGACAGCGCCAAATTACAGCTGATTGGCAGCTTAAGTACCGATCATCATTTAGCGCCGAAAGCCAGTCAACTACGCTGGCTACATGAGCAGCGCCCAGCCAAGCAAATGTGTTTGGTCAGTCCAAGCAGCCCTGCCAAAGGCTTGCTCGCCAAGCTCCAACCGGTTAAAAGTACGGTACAAGCAGAAGATATGAGCAACAGTAAAGATTTCATCAGCGGTTGGCAGACGATGGCGCAGCAAATTCGCCAATGTATCGCATAAATACTTTTCTATAAATGGCTTGCAAGATGGTAATTTATAAAGCTATTCAAAAAAGCTATCTAAAAGACTCGGTAAACAAGTAATTAAAAATGACGTAAGGCGCATTTGCTTAATCATCATTAGCAAATGCGCCCATATAAACGCCTTGTTATTAATGTATTCGCGAGACTTTATTCACTCTGTAGAGCGTTCTTTATTGCCGGATAAGTAAATGCTTGATAAAAGGCATATTTTACTTGCTTAAAATTGCCTTGCTCCCTATAATAAGTGGCGTTTTAATTTGGTTAAAAGATAACGTCTGTAGAGTGAGCCATTCACGGATAACTTTGTCGCAACTGTGCTACATTATCCCCACGTTATAGAGCTATAGAAATATCGATGACCAAGCCTGCCAAACGCACCCAAAAAGATAAGATTGGTATTTACCTAAAACGCCAAGCATGGATTTTATTTATCCTTATTGTGATTGGCTGGATAGTAGATGTCGCCTGGCTAGGTAGTGATAATCACACGCTGGTTATTGCAAAGAGTAACGCCATTGGTGCGCTACTCAGTTTTGCCACCCAAGCCGTGTTTGCTGGATTTATCTTTTGGTATACCGGATATCGCGCGCGCAGACACATTGTCAGCCAGCTATATCGTGGTCAGATGGTCAAATGGCTACTGACCGTGTTCGGTTTCGCACTAATTTTTATTACCATACAACCTCTATCAGCGCCTGCGCTATTCATCGGTTTTATGGTAATGCAGATTAGTCACAGTTGGATGTTGTGGCATATACGCTAGTATTTATAGACGATTATCGTTTTAATGGTCAATATTATAAATAATGTTAGTTTGTCATCCTGCGGTCCAACTTCTCTACGATTACTGTTATAACGTCATTGATACATCAGAAAATGACTCAGAACCGTTTTTACAATAAAAATATGAATATAGCGCTTATATCAGCGTAAAGCGTCAAATAATTGCGATTACTAACCCCTTATCTAAACAGGGTTATCAGATATAATTAAATTATCAATATTGTATTATAGACGCAAAGCTATGTAAGCTAACGTTAACAGCGATTAACGTATTCATACAGTAAATAAAAAAGTCATAATTGACTTTACACGAATACCACGCTGCATTAATATAGGCAGCTAAATATCTTGCTGACAAGCGCTGTATTGAGCGTTTATCGTGATAAAACGATATAAGCAGACACATATATGACATTTTTGCGTACACATGCAAGGGCTATTACTGAATCATCATAAGCCCTTTTTTGATAGCTAAAATTTATCGGGCGCTATCGAATTGAGCAGTAGTCGTACATTGGTTATTCAGTTTGGTTAATGAGTAATAGCAGATTAATTAGATAGTTATGGGTTGGATGTTATTGGTTACATGAGTGCTGTCGCAGGATTTATTGATTTGCTTCGTAGTAGATTCACTAAAACCGCCAACACCTCATCAGATGACAACCATATTTTTTGGTAGTTGATTAAATCGTTGATTAATAAGAAGCTTACATTATGGCATCCGAGCAAACATCATCAGAATATATCTCTCACCACTTAACGAATTGGACGTACGGCTATCTGCCGGGCGAAGGATGGAAAGTTGCCTATACTGCTGAAGAAGCAGGTTTAATGGGTTTTAAAGCTATCCACCTTGACTCTATGTTATGGTCAATCGGTCTGGGTATTTTATTTTGTGCCATCTTTTGGATGGTTGCCAAAAAAGTTACTTCAGGCGTACCAAGTAAGACTCAAGCAGCGGTTGAGATGATCGTTGAGTTTGTTGATAACAACGTTCGTGATTCTTACAGTGGTACCTCAAAATTGATTGCGCCTTTGGCGTTAACCATTTTTGTGTGGATTTTCTTGATGAACTTGATGGATCTATTACCTATTGACTTTATTCCAAGTCTTGCAGGCCTAGTTGGCGCTGCGATGGGTCATGATCCACATCATGTGTTCTTCAAGATTGTTCCAACGACTGATCCTAATATCACCCTTGGCATGTCGTTCTCTGTCTTTGCGTTGATTATCTACTATAGTATTAAAGAAAAAGGGTTGGGCGGCTTTGTTGGTGAGTTAACACTGCATCCGTTTAGCGCCAAAAACCCAATCATGCAAATTATTTTAATCCCCATCAACTTTATCTTAGAGTTTGTTACTCTGATTGCCAAACCAATCTCATTAGGTTTGCGTCTATTCGGTAACATGTATGCTGGGGAGCTGATCTTCGTATTGATTGCCCTGATGCCGTTTTGGATTCAATGGGCGTTATCTGTACCGTGGGCAATTTTCCACATCTTAATTATTACCCTTCAAGCGTTCGTATTCATGATGTTGACGATAGTTTATATGTCGCTTGCATCATCAACTGAACATTAATTATACATTCAATAGGTAAATGAGGATACATCAATGGATCCAGTATTAGGTGGTTACACAGTTATCGCAGTAGCACTGCTTATCGGTCTTGGCGCACTTGGCACAGGCATTGGTTTTGCTATTCTAGGCGGCAAGTTCTTAGAAGGTGTTGCACGTCAACCAGAACTTGGTTCACAGCTGCAAACTCGTATGTTCATCGTGGCAGGTCTACTTGATGCCGTACCGATGATTGGTGTTGGTATTGCTATGCTATTGTTGTTCGCTAACCCTCTAGCAGGTTAATCAGAAAGCTCAGTTGTAAATGTTTGGTGGTCAAAGTTTGTATATTAAACATAGCCAAAGTTTGGCTATCAAATATGATCAATGAAACTGATTTTTCATTAACAAAGAGGTGATCACGTGAATATCAATTCTACCCTCATCGGTCAAGCCATTGCTTTTGCAATATTTGTGATTTTTTGCATGAAATTCGTGTGGCCACCACTTATCGGTGCCATTAATGAGCGTCAGCGTAAAATTGCTGAAGGCTTAAACGCCGCAGAAAAAGCAAAAGCAGATTTAGCGACCGCGGAGCAAGATGTACAGCAGGAGCTTAATCTTGCAAAGACCAAAGCTGCTGCTCTAATTGAGCAAGCGAACAAGAGCGCCAATCAGCTTGTTGAAGATGCAAAATCGCAAGCCCAAGCGGAAGGCGAGCGCATTCGTCAACAAGCGCAAGCCTCTATCGACCAAGAAATCAATCAAGCGCGCGAATCATTGCGTGCCCAAGTTGCTGAACTGGCTGTACTTGGTGCAGAGAAGATTTTGCAAGACAAAGTCGATGTGCAAAAACATGCCAGTATGTTAGACCAACTGGCGGCGAAGCTGTAATTGTGAGGATATCATGGCTGACTTATCAACCTTAGCACGACCGTACGCTAAAGCCGCGTTTGACTATGCCAATGAAAACGGGGTAGTAAATGAGTGGGAAAACTTCTTATTTATTGCCAGCACCGTTGTCAGTGACAAGTCGTTCAGTACTTGGCTAGACAATCCAGCTGTTTCTGCTGAGCATAAGTCAGCTGCTTTGGTCGATCTTTATGATACAGAAGTAGCTAGCGCGAATGATTCTGCTTTTAAGCAGTTATTAGTCGAGACCCAAGGGGCTCGTCATGACAGCAACGCCAGCTATCCAAAAGTATCAGTAGCACTTAGTAACTTCGTTAAACAGTTATCAGAACAAGAGCGTCTGGCGCTGCTTCCTGAAGTTTATGAGCATTATCGCCGTCACAAGGCAATAAGCTTAAAGCAGCTTGACGCTTATGTGACCTCTGCTTATCCATTAACCGATGCCCAGCGTGATACGCTGCAAACGCGTCTTGCTGCTTCGCTCAATGCGAGCGTGGTGATTCATGAGTCGGTTGATCCTAGTCTTTTGGCGGGCGCTACGATTAAAGTCGGTGACAAAATCATCGATGATTCGATGCGTGGCAAGTTACAACAGTTAAAAACACAGCTAACTGCCTAATGCCAATCATCAGTGCAGCTTAATAAAGCTTGCGTGATATAAGAGCATTTAAGTCAGTGGCGGGTTATCATAAATTAAAGGAAACAAGGCAATGCAACAATTGAATCCAGCGGAAATCAGTAATCTGATTAAGCAGCGTATTCAAGACCTTGATGCGGGTGCAACTGCAAAGAATGAAGGCACGATTGTCAAAGTATCTGACGGTATCGTGCAGATTCATGGTCTTGAAGATGCCATGTACGGCGAAATGATTGAGTTTGAAGGTGAAATCTACGGAATGGCGCTTAACTTAGAGCGTGATTCTGTTGGTGCGGTAGTATTAGGCGACTTCCTAAAACTACAAGAAGGTCAAAAAGCCTATTGTACTGGTCGCATTTTGGAAGTACCCGTAGGTCCTGAGTTGCTAGGCCGTGTTGTTGATGCTTTAGGTAACCCTATTGATGGCAAAGGTCCTATCGATGCCAAGATGACTGATAAAGTCGAAAAAATCGCCCCAGGCGTTATCGACCGTCAATCAGTAGATCAACCAGTAATGACTGGTTATAAAGCTGTTGATACCATGATTCCAATCGGTCGTGGTCAGCGTGAGCTTATCATTGGTGACCGTCAGACGGGTAAAACCGCGATGGCTATCGATGCGATCATTGCTCAGAAATCATCTGGCATTAAGTGTGTATACGTCGCAATCGGTCAGAAACGTTCTACCATTGCCAACGTGGTACGTAAGCTTGAGCAAACTGGTGCCCTTGAATATACGACTGTAGTTGTAGCTTCAGCGTCAGAGCCAGCAGCACTACAGTATATCGCACCGTACTCAGGTTGTACGATGGGCGAATACTTCCGTGACCGCGGCGAAGATGCACTGATTGTTTTTGATGATTTATCAAAACAAGCCGTTGCTTATCGTCAGATTTCACTATTGCTACGTCGTCCGCCAGGCCGTGAAGCCTATCCTGGTGACGTATTCTATTTACACTCACGTTTACTTGAGCGTGCATCACGCGTAAACGCGGCGTACGTAGAAAAATTCACCAATGGTGAAGTGGTTGGTAAAACAGGTTCTTTAACCGCACTACCTATCATTGAAACCCAAGCTGGTGACGTCTCTGCATTCGTACCAACCAACGTGATTTCAATCACTGATGGTCAGATCTTCTTAGAATCTAGCCTATTCAACTCAGGTATCCGTCCAGCAGTTAACGCTGGTATCTCGGTATCACGTGTTGGTGGTGCTGCTCAGACTAAGATTATTAAGAAACTGTCTGGTGGTATCCGTACCGCTCTAGCTCAGTATCGTGAATTGGCTGCATTTGCTCAGTTTGCATCAGACCTTGATGACGCAACGCGTGAACAGCTTGATCATGGTGAGCGCGTGACTGAATTGATGAAACAGAAACAGTATCAGCCAATGTCTATCTCTGAGCAAGCCGCAGTTATTTATGCGTCGAACGAAGGGTTCTTAGCGGACGTTCCTGTTGAAAAAATCGGTTCTTTTGAAGAAGCTTACTTACGCTATATGCATGATGAGCAGAGTGAATTGATGCGTGAGATTGATGACACTGCGAATTACAATGATGATATCGCAGGTCGTTTAAAGTCATCTTTAGAGACCTTTAAACAAAATCACAGTTATTAATTTAACGGGTTAAGCCTGAGTTGGTTAGCACTCTAGTTTAGGGTGCAAAAAGTGGCGCATTATCTGATAAGGTTTCTTTTAAGGAATTCTCTTTTAAGATAGCAGCGCCACTGTTTTAACCAGCAATGGTCTAAGATTGCGTCATGCCACAAAATGTAAAGACATTATACAATAAGTTCAGTGTTTTATATTAAATGATTGTTGCATACGCCCATGCTTTTTAACCCTCTTATATTGGAATCATTATGGCAAGCTTAAAAGAGATACGTGCCAAAGTCACCAGTATTAAAAGTACCCAGAAAATTACTCGCGCTATGCAAATGGTAGCCGCCAGTAAAATGCGCCGTGCCCAAGAGCGCATGGAAGTGGGTCGCCCGTATGCTGATAGTATGCGCCGGGTTATTTCGCATTTGGTGCATGCCTCATCAGATTACAAACATCCGTACATGGTAACGCGTCCAGTTGATAAAGTTGGCTATATTGTCATCACATCTGACCGTGGTTTGGCGGGTGGTTTGAATATTAACCTATTCAAAGCTCTATCTAAAAGTATTCAGCAATATCAAGACCAGTCTGTACAAGCCGAGTTTGCAGTAATTGGCGCTAAAGGCGTCAGCTTCTTCAAAAACTTTGGTGGTAAAGTCACCTCAGCTGTGACTGATTATGGTGATAAACCCACGTTTGAGCAATTAAACGCGCCGGTCCAAGCAATGTTAGAAGACTATAGTAACGGTAAAATCGACCGTATCTACGTGGTCTATAACCAGTTTGTAAACGCCATGACCCAAAAGCCGATTGTCAATCAATTGGTGCCTCTACCAGAGGGCTCATTTGGTGACGAAGAAAGCGGTATTCAAACAGAATTGAGCTGGGATTATATCTACGAGCCTGACATCAAAACTTTGATTGACCAATTACTTGGTCGCTATATCGAGTCGATTGTCTATCAAGCGGTAATGGAAAACATTGCCTCTGAGCAGTCTTCACGTATGGTTGCGATGAAAGCGGCGACAGATAATGCTGGTGACCTAATTAACGATTTACAGTTGGTTTATAACAAGCTGCGTCAAGCGGCGATTACCCGAGAAATCTCGGAAATCGTTGGCGGTGCTGCTGCTGTTTCATAATTGAAACCCTTTATAAAACCAACTATATACAGAAGTTCAAGGAGAACGCAATGAGTAGCGGTCGTATTGTACAGATTATTGGCGCGGTTCTTGACGTTGAGTTTAACCGTAACGAAGTTCCTCAGATTTTTGATGCCTTGCAAGTAGACGGCACTGAAACCACCCTAGAAGTACAGCAACAGCTAGGTGATGGTATCGTACGTACTATTGCGATGGGGTCAACCGAAGGCCTAAAGCGTAACCTACCAGTGACCAACACTGGCGCACCTATTTCTGTACCAGTAGGTATGGGTACCCTAGGTCGCATCATGGATGTTCTTGGTCGTCCTATCGATGAAGAAGGTCCGGTCGCAGCAGATGAGCGTTGGTCTATTCACCGTGAAGCGCCAAGCTACGCGGATCAGTCAAACAGTACTGAACTACTAGAGACTGGTATTAAAGTTATCGATCTACTTTGCCCGTTTGCTAAAGGTGGTAAAGTTGGTCTGTTTGGTGGTGCTGGTGTTGGTAAAACCGTCAACATGATGGAACTGATCAACAACATCGCTCTTAAACACGAAGGTTTGTCAGTATTTGCTGGCGTCGGTGAGCGTACGCGTGAAGGTAACGATTTCTATCACGAAATGCAAGAAGCTGGCGTTGTAAACACCGAAGACTTTAGCAAATCTAAAGTTGCGATGGTATACGGTCAGATGAATGAGCCACCGGGTAACCGTCTACGTGTTGCACTGTCTGGTTTGACCATGGCTGAGTACTTCCGTGATACCAAAGATCCTGCCACTGGCAAAGGTCGTGACGTATTGCTATTCGTTGATAACATCTATCGTTATACACTAGCCGGTACGGAAGTATCAGCACTACTAGGTCGTATGCCATCAGCGGTTGGTTATCAGCCAACACTAGCTGAAGAGATGGGTATGCTGCAAGAGCGTATTACTTCAACGCAATCAGGTTCTATTACTTCTGTACAAGCGGTATATGTACCTGCGGATGACTTGACGGATCCATCACCAGCAACGACGTTTGCTCACTTGGATGCGACAGTGGTACTAAGCCGTGATATCGCTTCACAAGGTATCTATCCTGCGGTTGATCCACTAGATTCAACGTCACGTCAGCTTGATCCATTGGTTATCGGTGAAGAGCATTACAACGTTGCTCGTGGTGTTCAAGAAGTTCTACAGCGCTATAAAGAGCTTAAAGACATCATCGCCATCTTGGGTATGGATGAGTTATCAGAAGAAGATAAACTAGTCGTTTATCGCGCTCGTAAGATTCAGCGCTTCTTATCACAGCCATTCCACGTCGCTGAAGTATTTACCGGTGCACCTGGTAAATATGTCCCACTACGCGATACCATTGCAAGCTTTAAAGCAATCATCGCTGGTGAGTATGATAGCCTACCAGAGCAAGCTTTCTATATGGCTGGCGGCATCGACGAAGTAGTAGCTAAAGCTGAAAAAATGAAGTCTTCTGCAGCGTAAGTTGTATTGGTATTGACTAACGAGTAGGTATAATATAGACCTTGTATCTACTCTTCAATCACGCATCGCAGTTTTTACTGTTTTTTGATCGCGCTTTGATGGTAAGGAATTAAGTATGGCAACGTTACAATGTCGCGTCGTAAGTGCTCGTGAAGAGTTGTATTCAGGCGAAATTAGCATGTTAATAGCTAGTGGTACCGAAGGCGAGATTGGTATATTGCCAGGTCACACTCCGCTTATTACTTTGCTAAAGCCAGGTGCAATGCGCGTACAAACGCCTAACGGTGAAGAAGAAGTGATTTACGTCTCAGGCGGCGTGTTAGAAGTACAGCCAAAAATGGTCACCGTACTTGCTGATACTGCCATGCGTGCGCACAATCTTGACGAAAGTAAAATCGTCGAAGCACGTAAGAAAGCTGAGCAAATGCTGGTCAACCAAACTGATACCGTACAGACCAATGCTGCCTTGGCTTCATTGGCTGAGTCAGTCGCCCAGCTACAGACTATCCGTAAATACAAAAACCGCGCTTAGTCTTATAGTTTGTAGCAAAGGTTAGAGTATTTCTTTAACTTTTTTACAATAATAAAAAAACAGTCCATCATGGGCTGTTTTTTTATACCTGTTGTTCTGATAGCTAGTAATTTTTTCTGTTAACGTATCGGTTTTGATGTGCACAGACTATACATAGAAATTAGTTATATTATTCAAGAATTCTTAATAACCAACCAATTTTTAGTAAATGAATGAGAAGTCACTAGCGACAATGACAATATATGGTTATATTAGGGGTTAGATAAAAATTTGCTCACGATAAAAGTTTCTTACAAAGATTTTCGTTACATGCATTCTTATAAAATGCATTCTTAAAAGAGTGTCCTAATTATATCTATATGAGTGAGAGGTTCAGTAGGGCAGGACGTTTGGCTGATTAGCAGCAAACGCTTATTTCATATAAATAATGCCTGATGCCTTTTTATCAGGATAAAGGGTATAATTTTTGGACGCAAACTAAAGTTTTAATGGGTGTAGTTTATAGGTTTTGTTAACAACTATAAGCTATAGTATAGGAAGCTGTGTGTTTAATAGTATACTGTGCTACCAAGTTTGTAACCGCTATAACGGCATCGATTGCAACAGGTTACGGATCGATTAAGTTACGGTGCTATTAATTTACCGCTCTTACTTTTACTGCTTTTAAATTAGATGTATTAGAGGATATAACAATGACAACGAATGAAGAAGACAACACCCCCCGAATCTTGATTGTTGAGGATGACGAGCGTCTGGCCATGTTGACCCAAGATTATTTGGTCAAGAACGGTTTAGAAGTGGCAATTGAAACTGATGGTAATCGCGCCATTCGTCGTATTGTCAACGAACAACCAGATTTGGTCGTGCTTGATGTCATGCTTCCTGGTAGTGATGGCTTGACCGTATGCCGTGAGGTACGTCCACACTATCAGAACCCAATTTTGATGCTGACCGCGCGCACAGAAGATATGGATCAGGTATTGGGTCTTGAGATGGGCGCTGACGACTATGTTGCCAAACCTGCGCAGCCACGTGTATTGCTCGCGCGTATTCGTGCGTTATTACGTCGCTCAGAAAACGCGCCATCAGAAGATGTGCCACAGCGTTTAGAGTTTGGTGAATTGGTCATCGATAATGGTGGTCGTTCAGTGAATCTAGGTGATGAGCTGGTTGATTTCACCAGTGCAGAATATGACCTATTATGGTTATTGGCTTCTAATGCCGGTCGTATCTTGTCACGTGAAGATATCTTTGAGCGCCTACGCGGTATCGAATATGACGGTCAAGATCGCTCAATTGACGTGCGTATCTCGCGTATCCGTCCAAAAATCGGCGATGATCCAGAAAATCCTAAACGTATCAAAACCGTCCGTAGTAAAGGGTATTTGTTCGTTAAAGAAGGCAATTAATACTTTATCTTTGATACAAGTATTTAGACTGCATCACCTTTTAATAAAAAACCAGCATCATGCTGGTTTTTTATGGCCTAAATTTTAATTTTTAAACTTAAATGCTGTGTTATGTGCTTTAATTGAGCGATAATTATCGATGCTAGATATCTAGTATCAGGTAAAAAATGCCATAATCATTTATTATCTATTAATAATTTTTCTAAATTAGGTTGGTCACGGCACGTATGTCATTAGTTTCTTCTCTTAAACATAGTATTTTTGTTCGTATCTATGCCGGACTATTGATAGTCTGCTTGTGTGTGGCATTGTTCGCCCAATTATTGATGGACACCATCAATAAAGAGCGCGTGCAGTCTTACCGTGAAAACATGGCGACGGGTGCCTTTCATATTGTCAGTGAAGGCATTGCGCATCAAGAGAGTGACTCTCAGCGCGAATATTGGTTGTCTGATGCGAGTAGCTTATTTGGCGCAGAATTTAGTATTGTGCCGATTAATGAGGTCGATTTTAATGCCAGTGAGCTGCGGCGCTTTGAGAAAGGCAATACTGTCGTTCGCTATGTCAGCCAGCCTGTTTATGCCGATGTCTATTATCGTTTGCCAGACAATCGAAATGTTTTAACGGCGCGCATATCGCAGGTGACCGAACAACAAGTACGTGCCATCGCTGTATTTTTGCTCGATGACTTATCGTACCATGCCACCTTGTCTGATAAGCGGGCGCGCTTGGCTGAGTTAGAGAAAAAGTTTGCTTTTCCCTTAGAATTTAAAGCGGTCACTACGCTCAATTTAGATCCTGATCAGATGGCACGTTTGCGCCGCGATGAGGTGGTCATTTTATTACAAGATACCAATACCAGTAAAAGTAACTCCTCAATCAAAGTCGTTGTACCGTCTGAAATCAATGATATGGCGATTTTAATTGGTCCGGTGCCGTTATTTAACTGGTTCCCGCTCAATCTGATTGTTAGTATGATTTTGATCAGTATGTTTTTAATCAGCTTGGGCGTATATGCGCTTATTTTCCCGCTCGAGCGCAAATTGCAATTGATTCAAGTTGGTGTCAACGAGGTTAGTAAAGGCAATCTTGATATTAAAGTACAGGTTATCGGTCAAGATGAAATTGCGCGTTTATCCGCGACCTTTAATGCGATGACGGCGCATATTAAGCGCTTAATTGAATCGCAGCGTGAGCTGACGCGTGCGGTATCGCATGAACTGCGTACACCCGTTGCCCGTATTCGTTTTGCTGTTGATATGCTGGCAGATACCGATGATGAAGATTCACGTTTTATGCAGCGTGATTTTATTGATGAGGATATCGAAGCGCTTAACGGCTTGATTGATGAGATTTTAACTTACGCCAAGCTTGAAGAGGGCTCACCGAAACTAGATTTAGAGCCGGTCAATCTGCGAGAGTTGCTCGAGCAAATTGAGCGTGAGACCAATGCTTTAGGTAAGCCTATCAAAATAGTGACCAACCTGCCCAATGCTAAAGTAACGGCGGTTGCCGATAGACGTTATCTACATCGGGTGATTCAAAATCTTGCCGGTAACGCGCTACGTTATGCAGAGACGACCATTATCATTAGTGCTGGGGTCAAAAAAGGCAATGCTTTTGTCAGTGTGGAAGATGACGGTCACGGTATTCCAGAAGAAGATCGCGAAAAAGTCTTTATTCCGTTTTCACGCTTAGACGATAGCCGTACACGAGCGTCTGGTGGCTATGGTTTAGGTCTGTCTATTGTGTCGCGTATCGCCTTTTGGTTTAATGGCAATATGAAAGTCGGCGAGAGCCGTGAGCTTGGCGGCGCCCGCTTTGTCATGACTTGGCCTATCAAACCATTGACCCAAGTGCTTGCTGCTGATGAGCTTACCCAAGAAAAAAGCAACCGCGATTTTGATGCTTAATTAAGTCTATTTGAATGGCAATGTCTAGTCAGTTCAAAATAAAAGCACTACGTTATAGCTATGTGCGACGGGTATAAATTTTCCTTGCTTGCTGTTATCACAGAGGCTAAGAAAAATTCATCCCAGTCGCACTGTATCGATTTTAAAGTAATTCTACTATATTAAGTACCGAAAAGTGTTTAAGCATGTTATTAGCATTATGATTGGTAGAAGCTGATACATCATTGGTTAAAAAAGCCGTGTTTAATGGTTGATTAACAACTGATGGTTTATGACAGCTTTTAAAGCAGATTAAAAATAGAGGAGGGCAAAGGATGCCGTATTTATTTGGTGGTTTAGTGGTATTGAACGCAGCAGCGCTCGGTTATTATTTATTCCTGCAACAGCCAACCAGCACTGAGACGCTAAAGGCTGCGCAGAATGAAATAACCCAGCCTTTAGCTTTTACCAATAGTGCGGAGTATATTCCGCCTATTATTGGTACTAGAGAGTAGTACGGCTCGTTTGGCTAACAACTAATAATTCACAATGAATAGCTATTAACCAAATATTGGCTGTGATTTCATTATTGTTTATCTACAGATCATTTATCTACAGATTATTTATATTATCATCAGGGACAGATGATTTGTCGTTTTCAACATCTAATGGCGGCTCACCTGCCACTTTAGAGATGAGTGGGATACGCACACAAACTTGTAGCCCGCCGTCTGGATGATTAATCGCCTCAACCGTCCCATGATGCAAGCGCGCAATACGGTCGACAATCGCCAGACCAAGCCCGCTACCTTGCGTGGTACGCGCTGATTCGCCACGCTCAAACGGTTGCATGACACGCTCTAACTGGTCTTCTGCGACCCCATCGCCACAGTCGCGCACACATATCACCAATTGCTCTTTTGCTTCTTTATTGACCTCGTTTTCAGTCACCACATCGCTGTCTTCTATCTCAGCCGTCTCTATAAAGGTCGGTACGACGGTCGCTGATAAATAAATCGGTGCTTTGCCGTAACGCTTGGCATTATTGACCAAATTGATAACCAAGCGTTTAATTGACATCGGCCGTATAGGAACCACTTTGTGACATTCAGACTGGTAAATAAATTCCAGCGGCGCAAATTGCACCATGATTTCATTAAAGATGGTATCTAAATTGGTCAGGCGTACCGGCTCATCGGAACCGTCTTTCATAAAGGAGATAAACTGCTCTAAAATCGCATCCATATCCTCGATATCGTAAATCAAACCTTCACGAAAAAAATCGTCGGGCAGCATCTCAGCGGTCAAACGCATGCGAGTCAGCGGTGTGCGCAAATCGTGCGAGATACCGGCTAGCATAATCGTCCGCTCTTTTTGCGCTTGATTAAGGGTGGTAAATAAGCGGTTAAATGCCATATTAACTTGGCGTATTTCAGTCGGTCCATTATGAGTCGGTAACGTAGTGGCATGACCCAAGCGAATATAATTGGTTGCTGCGCGCTGTAAATACCGTAGCGGACGATTTAATTGCCGTGCCAATAAAATAATAGTCAACAAGGTCAAAATAGGTAGGCCTACTAAGAATAACCATAATAGCGCAGGGCTATATTGCGAGTAATATACCACTGGTTCGCGAATCCAAAAGCTGGTATCACGGCTGTCTTGCACCCACAGCTGCGGCGTTGGTTTAAACTTAAAATACACTTCTACTGGACGCCCCAACTGCGCGCCAATTTCGCGTTGCAATACATCGGTAAACACGCCAACAAAGGCTTTATCTTCTATCGTTGGAAAGTCGCTGGGATTATTGACCACCACCACGTGTGAGTGCTGATAAATCCATTGCCGCACGGCAGGGTTATGTTTCCAGTCTTGGTTGACGCTGTTCATTAAGCGTAATTCGCTGGTTAGATAGCGCGCATGGTTTTTAAGCTCGGGTAAATACAGACTACGCCAAAAAAACGAAATCGATACCCCGACACTGATGATGACAATAAACGCCACCATTAAGGTGGTCAGCCAAGTGTTGGAGTAGGAGCGGGCAAGCCGACCTTTGCGCCGTGGTTGCGATTTTGGTGTGGTCATAAGAGTCCAAGTTGTGCGGTTTGATAGTAGGGTTTGGTCTTAGCGTTTGCTTGTAGGATAGCATAATCAAATAATGCGGTTGTTGGCTTTACCGATAGAATTAGTAGCCAATTTAATAGGGTCAAGCCCAATAAATAGACCACGAATTATGAATTATGTTTTACATGCATTGCTATTTAAGCTATTGTTAATAAATAATTAAATAAGCACAGTTTATGTTTTCAATAAAACAAGACTGTGCTATAATTATGCCCTTTTTGGTATACCTGCGAAAGAGAGAATTCACATGGTTGTTATTCGTTTAGCACGGGGCGGTGCCAAGAAACGCCCATTTTATCAAGTAGTTGTTGCTGATCAACGCCGCGCGCGTGACGGTCGCTACATTGAAAACATCGGCTTTTTTAACCCACTCGCTAAAGAGTCTGAAGAAGCAGTACGCCTAAACATGGAAGCGTACAATGCGTGGATCGCTAAAGGTGCACAACCTTCAGATCGCGTTGCTTCATTAGCAAAAGCTTATAACAAGTCTGTAGCTCAAACTGAAGCAACTGCTTAAGTTTTGGCTACTAAGTACTGATAGCGTGATGTTTGCGTTTATTAGTCGACTTTAGAAAACATAGCGTAACTGGTCTGACCAGGGTGCGCCATTAACTGTTTATTACTTTTGATTGCGTTTATCGCTTTTGATTGAACTGTATTCAGCATTGCTGTTTTAATCATCGTTAGGTTAGCCGTTATGTCATCTGTTCCAAACGCTAGTGCACTTATGAAAATTGGTCAGCTAAAAAAGCCTTATGGCATTAAAGGCTGGCTGTGGGTATTTAGCGATACGGATGATCGTACGGCAATATTTGACATGCAGCCTTGGTGGATGAAAACTGCTACTGGCATGAAGCCTTTGACCGTAAAGGCTTGGCGTGAGCAAGGGACAGGTATTGTCGCTCAATTTGAGCAAATACCTGACCGTAACCTTGCTGAGACCATGAATGGGGTAACCCTTTGGGTCGAACAAAACGTTTTGCCAGAAACAGCGGAAGACGAATATTATTGGTCGGATTTGGTCAGCTTGCGCGTGATAAACGAGCAAGATGAGTATCTAGGCAATATCACTGAAATGTTTGAAACCGGAGCCCATGACATCATGCGCGTAACGGCAAATTCAGACAGTTTGGATAAAGAAGAGCGCCTGATACCTTGGCATAAGCAAACAGTGATTGAAGTCAATATGACTGAAAAAACCGTGCTTGTGGCATGGCCAAGTGACTATTAATAATAAGTGATTATTAATCAGTAATGGTTAATAAGAAATTATTAAGACAAGCTTTGGTGAGATAAGTTTCGGCTTTATCATTAAAAATTGTTAATAGTCACACCGATTTATTTAGCCACTGTTATCCCTTGTGCAAGTAGACATCAGATGTATTTTGCCGTGATTAGTATTTTCCCTGAAATGTTTGCCACGATTCGTGAGTTTGGAATCACGGGTCGGGCAGTCACTCAGGAGCAAGTCACGATTGAATGCATCAACCCGCGTGATTATACCACTGATAATTATCGCCGTATTGATGAGCGCCCGTATGGCGGCGGTCCTGGCATGGTGATGATGGCTGAGCCATTATCCCAAGCAATTGAGGATGCCCGCCTACGAGCCAGTCAACATGGCTGCCGTGTCGATAGTGAGCATTGTCCGGTGATATATATGTCACCACAAGGCAAAACGCTCAGCGAGAGTAGTGTGGTCAGTATGACTGAGTATGACGGCATGATTTTATTATGCGGTCGTTATGAAGGTATTGATGAGCGCTTACTGTCGCAGTATGTCGACATGGAGATATCGCTCGGTGATTATGTCTTAACGGGTGGTGAGCTACCAGCCATGGTACTGATGGATAGTGTGATACGTCGTCTGCCTGATATTATGGGTGATGATAAGTCAGCTGAGCAAGACTCGTTTGTCGATGGCTTGCTTGATTGTCCACACTATACTAAGCCGCATGAGTTTGCTGGTATGGCGGTTCCTGAGGTATTGCTTTCAGGACATCATGCCAATATCGCTAAGTGGCGCTTTAGCCAACAGGTCAGTCGCACGCAAGCGCGACGTCCCGATTTATGGCAAGCGTTTACCCCAACGGTAGAGCAAGCAAAGTGGCTCAAAGCATTGGCTAAAGCAGATAAAAAGCCACGTTAATAGCGGTTAAAAACATAAACAGTTAAGCAATAAAATTTTGAGCAGTAATAAAACGAGTCATAGCATAATGGCCGTTTGTCATAACCCATTTACGTTGTAGCTATTATTAATTCAAGATATTAATAACAGCTATGATTAATTATTACAAACAGGTGATATGCGTCAAGCCTCTATTATCTAATGTGAGGAGATAACTCTCATGAGCAACAAGCATCCATTGGTTCAGGTCATCGAAAATGCTCAATTGATTGAGCGCCCAAGCTTTGCACCCGGCGATACCGTTGTGGTTCAAGTAAAAGTACGTGAAGGTGAGCGTGAGCGTTTACAGGCTTTTGAAGGCGTTGTAATTGCTAAGCGTAACCGCGGTCTAAACTCAGCATTTACCGTTCGTAAAATTTCAAGCGGTGTTGGTGTTGAGCGTGCATTCCAATTGCATTCACCAATCATTGATAGCATTGAAGTGAAACGCCGTGGCGCAGTTCGCCGTGCGAAACTATACTACTTACGTGAGCGCTCTGGTAAATCAGCACGTATCCGCGAAAAGTTGGTTGCTCGTGCTCCTAAAGCGGCTCAGAAAAAAACTGACGCTTAGACTGTACCGAGTATCTGATTTTAAGCATCGCGCTTAAAATTACTTTTATGATTCAGCTGTCTATTGTACGGCTGCATTGTGAAGTAAAAGTAGATACAAGCCCTTATTCATAGGTTTATTTATAAATAAGCGGGCCATACCAAAAAAGACAAAACCCCAATCTGTGCGCATGCCAGATTGGGGTTTTTGTATGTGGGGCTTTATTTTAATTGAACGCTTCAAACTTAACGTTAGCTTTCGAGGTTGTCTATACGGTTGGTTTGGTCTTTAGATTTGCTGTACTTACGCAGTCGAATATAAAGGGTCTTAGTCACAGTCGCGATGACTTTCTGTTGTTCATCAACGATATCGACCTTATATTCACGAAATACCGGCTCACCTTCTTTCGCCAATTCCTGAATAGTAATAATCTCAGCGCTAGGGATTTTCATGCGCGCGGTGACTTTGCTATGACCAGGGGCAATAAATTCAATGTGTGAGCTTTTATCCCAAACCACATAGCTGCTACCGAGTTGGTGCATCAGCATCAGCATATAAAATGGATCAACCATCGAATATAGACTGCCACCAAATTGGGTGCCGACGATATTCTTATTTAAGCTATTTAGCCCCATGTTGACCACGCATAAACCTTGGTCTAGGTTGATATGCTCAATCTTGATACCGGCACCGATGTAGGGCGCATAAGTGTTGATACGCAATTTAAGCAAATAAGGGGTGAGTAATGGCATGATGTTTTTTTTGGCATTACGTTTTAGCGTTTCAAGATTTTTAGGCAGTAAACTCATCAATATTTCCTATTGGCTTTTCCGGTTTTGCTAATCTTATCGTATGGATTTTTTCATCGTATGAAGTATTTTTATTGTATGCAGTCAACCTTGACCGCCGTGCTTGCTGCTTTTAAATGCGAGCTATCAAGCAATGGGCGATAAAGAGATATTTATCATAGTGAAAAACCCCTAAGCTCACCAGCTTTAAAGCGTAACAAGCGCAAAATGACCATGATACCGCTTATCGTTTCCGTGGATTCATTACATTTTTATGGGTGTTACCTGCTAAGCCATAATAAATACTTTTCATAACGATACGTATGGTATCTTTTCATCTATAAAACCTCGCATTATCCTTGCCGATGCCTTACAATAGCCGCAATTTTGTTTTGGGCAGCGTCATATTTACCCGCTCTTAGGGTAGTAGCGCCGCTCAAACCTCAGTCGACATAAGGAAATGTGATGAGTGGTACACAGCTTCCCGCCTCAGGGTCTAACCCGCAGCAACCAACCCCTTCTGATAGTGATTTGCAAGACAGCTATGTAGACTTACATAAGCCCAATTCTAGTTTTAAAAATCGTAACGCCTATCTCAATCATGAATTGCAAATTATGCAGCCGAAACGCTGGCGTCCAAACTTGCCGTTCCGTGATTATCGTTTTGAGTATGAAGATACGATTCCAGCGATGGCAGCGACCATTGGTAAAGTCGTGATGGTGGGCGCCATTGCGGCAACCTTTGCAGGTCCTCTTGGTTTGAGCGATGCTTTTGTCCTAGAAAACGTGCGTTATGAGCTGCTCATCGTGGCATTTTTTGTCATTTTATTCTCAGGCTTTTTGCTGCCGACCGCCAACCTTGCTGGTACGCATGGTCCACTGATTCCGCTGATTCCTATCGTTGTTGCCGCTGGTGGTCACCCAATGGCCTTTGGTCTGCTTATCGGTGCTTTTGGCTTGTTACTGGCCATCAGTAAAGGGGGCAGTCTGCTGGCAAACTTGACCAGTAAAGGCGTGTGCGGTGGTTTGCTACTGTATCTGGGCTTTATTGGTACCATCTCGCAAGTCAAAAACCTATTTGCGTGGGCAGAAGGTATCGGCATGGCGCATATTGCCTTTGTGGTCATTCTACTGACGATTATATTGTATGCCGTATTAGAGAACTTCCAAAAGCGCTGGCTTGCGGTGCCGCTAAGCTGTCTGTTAGGTGGCGGGGTTGCCTTTGCGATGGGCGCGCCCTTTGCCTTTGAAACGGCACCGGGTTTACCGCACATGAACCCTATGTATTGGTGGGGTGAAGATACCGGTTGGATGCTCGGCTTGCCAACCATTGAAAGCTTCGTTGTGGTGTTACCCTTTGCGGTGTTGGCCGTCGCCATGTGGTCGCCAGACTTTTTAGGTCATCAAGTCTTTCAAAAAATTAGCTATCCAAAACGCACTGAGCGCGTGCTTATGGATATCGATGATACGATGACCAGTGCTTCTATTCGTCAGGTAGCAGGTTCTTTACTAGGCGGCGCGAACTTTGCATCGTCATGGGGCACGTATATTGTACCTGCAGCAATTGCCAAGCGTCCTATTCCAGCCGGTGCGGTATTAACGGGCGTATTTTGTCTTATTGCCGGTATTTGGGGTTATCCAATGGACTTGGCGATTTGGGAACCGGTGATGTGTGTGGCGCTGATTGTTGGTGTGTTTATCCCATTGCTTGAAGCTGGGATGGAGATGACACGCGAGGGTAAAACCACTCAGTCTGCCGCTATTGTTGTCTTTGCGTCAGCCTTGGTAAATCCAGCCTTTGGTTGGTCAATTACCCTAGTACTGGATAATTTAGGCTTAATTGGCTCGAAAGAGCGCAGTGCCAATCTGACCAAAATGAGCCGCTGGATTATTCCTGTGGTCACGTTTGTGATATTAACAGGGGTGATGGCAATCGTCGGTATGTTGCCAGGTATCCCAGCACTATTACCAAATTTCCGTCACTAGTCGCACTGTAGGGTTGTTTTTCTGCAAAAAGTCAGCCTTGGTGCTGGCTTTTTTTATGGTTGTTGCTAAGCTGATAAAGGTTCTTGTAAAACGCTCACTATCGCCCCATAAATAGCTATATATCAGTATCTTGAGAGCAGTAAATTCTATGGTTAATGTCTCAGCATCGAGTCCCGTCGACGATAAAAAAGCCCGTCTTAAGCATTTGATTCAGCGCCTGCCAAATTTGCCAGGGGTATATAAAATGCTCGGTAAAAATGGCGATATTCTTTATGTCGGTAAAGCCAAGTCGCTTAAAAGTCGCGTCAATAGCTACTTTGCTAAGACTATTGACCATCCAAAGACGCGAGCGTTAGTCGCGCGGATTCATAATATCGAAACCATTATTACCCGTAGTGAAACCGAAGCGCTGCTGCTCGAGCAAAATCTGATTAAAGAACACCGTCCGCCTTATAATGTGCTATTGCGTGATGATAAATCTTACCTTTATGTGTTTATCTCAGCGGATAAACCTTATCCCAGATTGGCTTATGGGCGCGGTAAGGGCAATCACCAAAAAGGCCGGTTTTTTGGTCCTTTCCCATCGGCGCATGCGGCAAAAGAGACGCTGGTGCTCATGCAAAAAATGTTTCAGATGCGCCAATGTACCAATACCTTTTTTAAACAGCGTAAGCGCCCATGCCTTGAGTATCAGATTAAGCGTTGCCGTGCGCCCTGTGTTGGTTTGGTGTCGCCAGAAGAGTATAGCGAGGACGTCAATAATACCATTCGTTTCCTAAAAGGCGATTCTAGCGATATCCATAGTACGCTGATTGAAAAAATGGAAGGCGCGGCTGAAGTGTTAGATTTTGAAAAGGCGGTCTTTTATCGTGATCAGCTGTCTATGCTGCGCGAAGTCCAAGCAAAGCAAGCTGTTTATACCGTACAAGGTGAGGCCGATGTAATAGCTATTGCCAGCCAAGCAGGCATGACCTGTGTCAATGTATTGACGGTGCGTGGCGGGCGCGTGCTCGGTGGTAAGAACTATTTCCCTGATGTTGATAGCAGTGAGCCGCTTGCTGATAATTTATCTGCGTTTATTACTTCATTCTATTTTCAGGTAACCGATGACTTGCCAGCAGAAATTATACTCAGTCATGAGCTACCCGATCAGATAGCGGTGAGTGAAGCACTGGCAACGCATTTTGGTAGCAAGGTTGTTATTAAAACTAACGTCCGTGAGCACCGCGCTGAGTGGTTAGATTTGGCAAAACTTAATACCAATAATGCGCTAAAAACCAAACTTGGTGATTATTTAGAATTGCATGCCCGCTTTGGCGCGCTTAAAGAGGTGCTAGCAGAGGTTACTGATCGAACCATCGACCGTATCGAGTGTTTTGATATCTCGCATACCATGGGTGAGGCGACCATCGGTAGCTGTGTGGTCTTTGACCAAGGTGGCTCGCGCCGCCGTGATTATCGCCAATATGCGATTCATGATATTGTCGGCGGTGATGACTATGCGGCGATGAAGCAAGTGCTAACGCGTCGTTATAAAAAGCAGCCATTGCCTGATTTATTGCTGATTGATGGTGGTAAAGGTCAGCTCAGTATGGCAAAAGAGGTGCTGGTAGAGTTGGGCATTTTAGGCGATACCTTACTTATCGGTGTGGCAAAGGGCGAGGGGCGTAAGGCTGGGCTTGAGGTATTGCATTTCCTTGACCATGAGCCGCTTGATTTGCCGATGGATAGTAAGGCGCTGCATTTATTAATGCATATTCGCGATGAAGCGCATCGTTTTGCCATTACTGCGCACCGTAAGAAGCGTGATAAGCGCCGCTCGTCATCAGTGCTAGAGGTCATACCGGGGCTGGGTGAAAAGCGTCGTCGTGACTTGCTTAATCACTTTGGTGGTATGCAGCAATTACTTGGTGCGTCACAGCAAGAGCTGGCTGGCGTGCAGGGAATTGGTCCGATATTGGCGAAAACTGTTTATAAAGTGCTGCATGAATAATTTTAGTAATATGTGCTGAATTTAAGTTTCTGCTAACAAAATCCAATAAGAAAAAAAGGCTGTCTTAGAATTATCTAGGACAGCCTCTTTTTCTTAATATTTTAAATTCATGAACTGCTATTATTTAGTAGCTTCTCTTTTATAAGTCACAAACTTAAAATCTAGCCCACTTTTCTCATCGTTCATTTGCTCAGATTCTGCTGCGACTACAAACTCATTTGGCAGCTCTGGATAAAAGGCATCGCCATCCATAATATCAGTATCGACATGCGTTAGCTCGACACGGTCGGTATACATCATCGCTTCTTTAAACACGCGCTCGCCGCCGATGACCCAAATGGTATCAAGGTGCGCACCATGAGCCAAACTTGCTGCTTGGGTGAGTGCATCGTCTAAATTATGCATCACATAAGCTTTTTCGCTACCGACCAAGCCACTTTGCTCAGCATAATCTAATTGGCTGGTGATGATAAAACTGATACGTTTTGGCAGTGGTCGGCTGCCCATCGACTCAAAAGTCTTACGACCCATGATGACGATACCTTGTATTGCGCCATCGCTTTGCTTGGTCGTCATGCTTTTAAAATGCTGCAAGTCAGCTGAGATATACCACGGCAGCTCATTTCCTTTGCCGATACAGCGATTGCTACTGATAGCCGCAATCTGGGCAACTTCGGTATTGGCATAACTCATAACCTATCCTTTTTATTGTTTTTTAACATTCAAGCGATAAAAACTTAGACGGCAACTTTGGCTTTAATGGCAGGATGCGACTCATAACCATCGATGCTGATATCATCATAGTTAAAGGCAAAAATATCGGTCACATCAGGATTCAGGGTCAAAGTTGGCAAGCTATAAAGCTCACGTGTCAGTTGCAGCTCAACTTGCTCGCGATGGTTTTGGTAAATATGACAATCGCCACCCGTCCAAACAAATTCACCAACTTCTAAACCACACACTTGCGCCACCATATGGGTAAGCAAGGCGTAGCTGGCGATATTAAATGGCACACCTAGGAATATTATAACCCCTAATTTATGCACAAGACGCCTAATAACATAGCCTTAACAGCTATAATAGCATTGTGCACTTTTAATTCTGCACAATATGGGTTATACATACAAGGTTATTATACCTGATTTTAAAATATCACTGCTAATAGAAGGTCTTGTTTATTTCTTTTAGTTGTACTAAGGCATATAAAACGTGATTGCTCCAACATTAAAACTCACCCTAAAGCCCTATCAATCAACGCATCGGTAAGCTGAACCTGTGTCTCTTGAGACTGCTGTAGCTTAACTTTTAACTGATCGCAAATAGCCATTAGTTCATCGACTTTAGCAACGATACGGTGTTGTTCAGCTAGAGGAGGTATAGGAATTAAAAATTTTGATATATTTCCCATGCTAAGATTAGCTCTTGCATTGTCGAGCCTTTCCTAAAAAGTGTGTAACTATCATTTAGATTGTAGAAGTACTTACACGAAATTTAGGAAAGGCTCGTTCATAGACAGTATGAAGGTATTTACTACCTGGCAATCAACAACTTTACAGCAACCTCAAAAAGACACTCATCTTTGATAGTAATACTAACTTTGCCATTATGAGCATTGGCGATAGCTTGCACAATAGATAAGCCTAAGCCTAAGCCTGTTCCTGAATGCATCGTATTCGTTTTATCATGACGATAGAATCGCTCAAACAGTTTATCGGCTTCAATCTGATTTAATGGTTTGTCTAGACGGTTGGTCATAGTTATTCTTAACCAGAGCTGCTCTGGGGATTGAATATCGTCTTTTGGCGCATTAAGCGAGGTGCTTGAAGTGAGGACAGTAGCGGATATCATAATAGTGCTATTACTAGCCGCATAATAAATCGCATTTGACATCAGGTTGGCAAACAGCCGTTGCAATAAGCCTTTATCACCTAGTACTGTTTTAAAATCACCCGATTTTTCAAAGATTATCTCACGATCCTCAGCAATCATCTCATAATAATCTATAAGCTTTGTGATCAAGCTCTCTATATCGACATGACTGATTTGCGAATCACTCAGCTCTTTTTGAGTTTTTGCCAGTAATAACATATCGTTAATCATGGCGGATAACTGCTTTAACGTATCATGCTGATGATGCAATTGCTCAATGTATTCGTCGCTTTCTCTTGGCTTAGTTAACATGACTTGCGTTTGCGTACTCAGCGTCGCTATTGGCGTACGTAGCTCATGGGCGATATTGTCTGAAAACCGTGATAATGATTCAAAGTTACTTTCAAGCTTGACCATCATAGAATTATAAGACTCCGTTAGTGGACGTAATTCTAACGGCATATCGCCAACCACAATTCTTTCATCTAACCTTTGAAGATTAATGCCTTTCATCTTTTGTACGATAGTAGCTAGGGGAGCAAAACCCCAGTGTACACTTAGTGCTGCTACTGAAACCAATAATAAGGTAATGGCGATAAGTATCAAGCTCAGCTGGCGATTAAACTGGATAAGATATTGATGATGCACATCGATAGGTAGAGCAATAAATGCCAAAACCTCTTGATGTGTAATGATAATGGCTCGGTAATGCCTATTATTTATCTTGATCATAAACTGCTGATCGCGATAGTCCTGCAATAGTTGTAACAAGCTAAAATCTGCCGGTAGATCATTGATGAAATTACTGGGATCGCTGGACAATAAATTGCCGTTTTTGTCTGATATTAACGTTTTTAAATCATAGTCTAACCAAGAAGAATGTAGATGATTGGCATCAATTAGCGCTTGCGACTTTGACACTGTAAAAGGTTCTATGTGATCGTTAAAATTCACCATGCGTTTACGCAGGTTAAAAGCTGCATGGGTAATAATCTCTGAGTCCATTTGCTCAAAGTGCTCGTTAACAGAGCGCTGAACCCATATATAAATAATAACTTGAGAGATAACAACAAATATTGTCAGTAAAAAAACAGTTCGCCATAACAGTGACCAACGCCGATTCTTAGATTTATGTCTCATTTGATGTCAGACTGTCTTTATTAATACTATCGTCGCCCATGCCACTATCCACGTCGACAGCCAGTGGCTCTAACTTGTAGCCCATTCCGCGTACCGTATGAATCAGCTTTATATCAAATTCATCATCAATTTTTATCCGCAAGCGCCTTATAGCGACGTCAATGACATTTGTATCACTGTCAAAATTTATGTCCCATACTTGTGAGGCAATCACAGTGCGTGGCAGTACCTCACCTTGACGTTCTAAGAAAAGTTGTAATAAAGCAAATTCTTTAGCAGTCAATTTTATGTTGGTATCGCCTCTATATACAGTGCGTTTAGCAATATCCATTTTTAGGTCAGCCATATGTATGACAGAGCTTTTATAGTCTGATTGATTGGCACGCCGCAATAGGCTTTTTATTCGGACAATTAGCTCGGCAAAAGCAAAAGGTTTGGTCAGATAATCATCGCCACCAATTTCAATGCCCTTAATCCGATCGCTTAAATCATCTTTAGCGGTTAAAAATAAAACAGGCGTATGCTTTCCAGCAGCACGGTAGCGCTGTATCAGCTCAAAGCCGCTGACGTCAGGCAGCATGACATCCATCACCACCACACTAAAATCTTCAGTCATTAACGCATGATAGCCATCCAAACCTGTCATGTGATGATCCACGATGAAACCGGCCTCAGTTAAGCCTTTCTTAATATATTCTCCAAGGTTTTTCTCATCTTCTACTAACAGTACTTTCATCGTTGCTTACCTTTATATCATTATAGTTGTCAACAGCGTATCACTAACATTGTTAGCTTATCAGCCATATATTTATCAGGAACCCTTGTTATAACAGTGTTCTTTGGATAGAGACAGATGCTGGTATTTGGTTTTAATGACAAGAAGATGACAATATTATGCTGTTCCTAACGAACATGTAATATCCGTGTCATCTAGCTGTCAGCCACCATTTAGTATTCTAAATCAACTCCGCATATTGGCTTGTCTCTGATACAGACTGCCTCTACGAGTAAAGCAATTATCCTACTTAAACAGTTTGTTATTTATCTTTAAAGGGTCTTATATGAAAAATTATAGTTCATTAAAAAAAGCAGCTTTGCTTTCAGTATCGATGTTAGTGGGCATGTCAGCGGCCAATGCGCATACCACAAACTTAGATGCTTCTGTTCTCGGTAATTGTGATGCGCTCACTAGTTTTGCAAGAAACGCAGATCATAATGATGCACAAATGTCCAAAGAGCAAAAGAAAAGTTATGTCGACGCCAGAGTGGCTTGTCAGGTTCAACATCAAGATCAACATTTGCAGTCTGAAAAGTATTTTGTAAAAAAATATGGTAGCGATCGTGATAGAAATGCTGAAGCCATATTAAATGAATATATCGCGCATTAGAATCTAAAACAGTGAGAATGACAGCATTGTAATCTAAAGCAGTGAGAATGACAGCATTGTAATCTTAACGTCATCTACCAGTCAGAATGATTAATGTATCATTTAGGCTGGTTTAACAGCTATTGAACTCAATAGCCTTTAATCCAAACAATAGGAGTTAATCATGTCACAATTTAAATTACTGTCTAAATCAATCGCAATGACGGCTATCGCCCTTGTTGTATCAACCTCAGCGATGGCGCATGACCCTAAAATGCATGCTGAAAAAGATCAAATGAACTGTGAAAAAATGCAAAAGCATATGGATATGATGGGAAAAATGGATCATAGCAAGATGGACATGAGCGATCCTGCCATGAAAGCGATGATGGCTAACATGGGTAAAATGAAGCAAATGTACCAAAAACACTGCGTTACTAACGACAGTAAATCTTAAAAATTTTAGCTCTGTTAAATAGCAGTCAACACTTAACGGAAATAAATTGTTAGGAAAACATATGAAATTTTTATTGGGTGCGCTCTTTACCGTATTTGTGGCAATCGTTAGCGTGTTTGCGGTTGTTACTAGTGGCGTTGTCAATGTGGGAGCTGACCAAGAGCATAGCCCAATGATGTTTAGCTTTTTAGAAACTGCTCGCAATCGTTCCATAGAAAATGCCAGTAAAGATATTGTGGTACCAGATTTAGAGAAGGTTGAGCTAATCAGTTCTGGTGGCGCGGACTATAAGGATATGTGTGCAGGCTGTCACTTGTCTCCGGGAGTGGCACAAACTGACTTTAGTGAGGGCTTATATCCAAAGCCGCCCAACTTTACCAAGGCTGATATTGTCAAACGTTATCAAACAGAAGACGGTGCAAAGCAAGGCTTTTGGGCAATTAAGCACGGTATTATGGCATCTGGAATGCCTGCGTGGGGCGCGTCCCATGATGACGGTAGAATGTGGGCAATGGTAGCCTTCATTAGATCGTTACCTGAATTAGATGAAAGCCAATACACGATGCTAACCACTAGGATAGATGGCGATATGATGGACATGTCATTTGACGGTGATATGAATATGTCAGATGGTGGTGATATGGGTATGAATATGTCGGATGATGGATCTGGAATGCAGCATTAATACTTTCTAGATATGAAAGCCTCCTAACTCACGGTTGTCGCTATTAATAATGCAGTACTGAACAGTGCTGCATTTAATGTTTTTAGTTAAGTACATAAGAATTCAAATATAGGGTGTAAGTTTTTAGAATATCGAGCATAACAATAGACGTTTAGGAGTAATTTAATGAGACATTACACACATGTGCTTTCTAATGGACATAGCTGGTTATCCGGTCGTGTCCTTTTATTGATGGTGACATCGTCACTCTCGTTAACGCTAGCCGCTTGCAGCCAATCTAATACCAGTGGCTCTGATTCTCAACCAGTAAAGGTTGAACAGTCTGCTACCCAGAATGCACAAGTACAAAATGAAAGTTCTGCTCCTACAAATGCTCCCGTTAACAGCTCGTCATCATTACTCAAAAACGTCTCAGCCACGGTTTATAAAGATGCCAACTGCGGCTGCTGTAAAGAATGGGTAGGCTATGCAAAAAACAATGGATTAAGTGCAACCACGCACGATGTGGAAGATCTATCCTTATTTAAGGAGCGTTATGGCGTACCACAGCAAATGCGCTCTTGTCATACCACCGTTACCACCGACGGTTTTGTCTTTGAAGGGCATGTCCCTGCTAAACACATGGCTGAATTCTTAGCAAATCCTCCTGCACAAGCTATTGGACTTGCCGTACCGAGTATGCCGGTTGGTAGCCCCGGTATGGAGTATGAAGGTAAATTCATGCCTTATAAGGTAATGCAGCTTAATAAAGACGGCACCACAGAAGTCTATGCTGCTATTGAGTCTCCTCAGCAGCAGCTGTAGTGTTGGCTTAGATGTGAATAGATTCTGTTAAATATCGAAAATATTATAACTATAAGCTTAACCACCATCTCTCAAATTAAATTAGGTCATCATTATGAATAAACAGAACATACTGAACCGCCGACGTTTTTTAACCGGATCCTCTGCTGTCCTTGGTGCTTCATTGATGCCGACTATTGCTAGTAGCGCATTGGGACAATCGAGTCGCTCAGGCAGTCAGGGCGCTACTATTAACAGTGATAAACCCGATCATAAAGTACCCATACTGACAGGCAAAGAGTTTGATCTTTATGTCAGCAAAAAACCCATCATTGTTGATGGCAAGTCAAGCACGGCGACGCTCATTAATGACTCATTACCAGCGCCAACGCTAAAAATGCGCGAGGGCGATACGGTAGTGATACGCGTCCATAACCAAATGAATGAGTCGACCTCTATTCATTGGCATGGTCTACTAGTACCGTTTGAGATGGATGGCGTGCCCGGCATTAGTTTTGATGGTATACCAGCAAATAGCACCTTTACGTATAAATTTACGCTGAAACAATCTGGCACTTATTGGTATCACTCGCACACTGGATTCCAAGAACAAACCGGTATGCGCGGGGCCATCGTCATTGAGCCGAAAGGGCGCGAACGTCATCCTATCGAGGAAGACCATGTCATTTTGCTCAGTGATTGGACGCACCGTGACCCGCACAACTTGGTTAAACTATTAAAGCAACGCGCAGACTTTGATAATTATCATTTACCAGATTTTAAAAAGCTACTGTCCGATATTGCCGCAACAGATCTAAAAGCTGCTTTTGATAAGCGCAAAATGTGGAATCAGATGCGGATGATGCCGACAGACTTTACTGATCTGTCTGGTGAAAAAACCTTTACCTATCTGATGAATGGTAAAACCACAGCGGCTAACTGGACGCAACTTGTCAAGGCTGGACAGCCTGTCAAACTACGTTTTATTAATGGTTCAGCGCAGACGATATTTGATGTACGCATCCCCGGCCTAAAAATGAAAGTCGTCGCGACGGATGGGATTGATGTCAGTCCCGTCGATATCGATGATTTCCGTATTGGGGTGGCCGAGACTTATGATGTCATCGTGACGCCCACTAAAGACGCGCATACCATATTTGCTCAAAACATAGATCGGTCAGGCTATGTTGCAACAACACTTGCTACCAAAAAAGGTGCTCGTCCTGCGATACCTGCTATGGACAAAATCGAATGGCTGACGATGGCCGACATGATGGGCGCCATGGGATCGAATGGCTATAACGCTAAACATGCCAAAACAGAATATGACTTTAAGTCCGATATGCGCGTTGATAGTCCGCGTATGAACCTTGATGACCCTGGTATTAATCTACGTAACATTGATAGAAAGGTTTTGAATTATAGTCAGTTGCGCTCTGTCGGCGATGAGATAATGGCAGAGCAGCGCAAACCCACCAGAGAGATTGAAATACATCTGACGGGAAACATGGAGCGCTATATTTGGGCTCTAGACGGGGTTATGTTCAAAGATGCCGCACCGGTCAATATTAAGCCCAACGAGCGCGTACGTATTACCTTAGTCAATGACACCATGATGAATCATCCCATGCATTTGCATGGTATGTGGAGCGATCTGCGGATGCCTTCAGGTGAGTTTCAAGTACGTAAGCATACGATAATGGTACAGCCTGCACAAAAGATAAGCTTTGATGTCACCGGAGAAGCTGGCAGATGGGCATGGCATTGCCACTTGCTCTATCACATGGAAGCAGGGATGTTTAGAGAAGTTGCCGTTGTTTAATAAACCTTCGAATATGAGCCTTATTATGAAAATATATAAAGTAGGTCTACCGTTTATTGGCATGTCATCTTTGATGCTACTAATGTCACCTTTAGCAAACGCTGCTGAGATGTCGAACATGGATCATGGCAGTATGGACATGTCTGGTATGGATATGTCAGATATGGATCACAGCAGCATGGATATGTCTGGTATGGGCATGTCGGATATGGATCATAGCAAAATGGATATGTCTGGTATGGACATGTCGGATATGGATCATAGCAAAATGGATATGTCTGGTATGGACATGTCGGATATGGATCACAGTGGCATGGATATGTCAGGCATGGACCATGGCAGTATGGATATGTCAGGCATGGACCATGGCAGTATGGATATGTCAGGCATGGACCATGGCAGTATGGATATGTCAGGTATGCAAGGTGGTAAAGCTCCAGCTGATGCTCGCAGTCCTGACTATTCAAACGGTGTTCCCTATGGTCGCTTTGGTAAGCCTGTGATGATGGGTAGCTTACCGTTATGGGGCGTATCAGTAGACGATCTGGGCTATCAATTTGACGATGATCAAATCAATTATGAGTTTGATACGTGGTACGGTACAGACAGCAACCGCGTAACGCTACGTAGCGAAGGTAGTATCCAAACTAAAGATGATAAAGAAATTGATAGCTTAACCTCACTATCTTACTGGAAGCCACTTAGTATTTTTTGGAATGGGGAAGCCGGTGTTGCTTATGATACCGAAAATGATAAATCTGCCGTGATGGCTGGTATTGCAGGCACTGCACCTTACTTCATCGAAACCGATGCTAGAGCTTATTTATATACTGATGGGCAAGTTCGTCTAGATCTAGGTGCGGAGTATGAGTGGCGCTTAGATCAACATTGGGTAGTGATTCCAGAAGTAGAGCTGACGGCATTTAGCAAAGATGATACAGATAACCATATTACTAAAGGCTTTAATGAGTTTGGGGCTGACGTTAGGCTTACTTACGAGATGTTAAGTCGTCAGCTCGCGCCTTATGTGGGTATCAGCTATGAGACCGCTTTAGGCAACGCAAGAGATTTGCGACGTCAAGAAGACGAAGCTGTTGATTCTAGTAGCGTTACAGCTGGTGTGAAATTTTGGTTCTAGTGTTAACCATGTAAGTAACAACAGTTTATAACACTAGCTCTAAAAAAAGGCACCTCTTTATTTAGGTGCCTTTTTACTAAATTAAGGACAAGAATATGAATAACCATATGGATAATAAACAGAAGCAAATGAACCCTTATGTAAAGTTCACAATCATGATTTTAACATCGACAGTCGTGATGTTTATCATGATGTATTTTAATACTTATCAATGGGATCACGTTTATTTTAGCGAAACCAGAGCTTATATGGCGTTATATATGGGCGCTATGATGGCTATTATTATGCTCGCCTTTATGACCAATATGTATAAAAAGACTAAGGTCAATCTAATGGTTTATGGGATTAGTGTCGTGCTATTTGCCTTTGGTTTATGGGGCGTTAGATCACAACAAACGGTCGATCAAGTGGATTGGATGCAGGCGATGATACCGCATCACTCGATTGCTATTTTGACCAGTTCGCGTGCTGATATCGAAGATCCACGTGTACGCCAGCTTGCTGATGACATTATCGAAGCACAAAAGCGTGAAATCGGTGAGATGCAAGCGCTTATTGATGAGTTGGAATAGGCAGTCACAAATTTTGAGCACTTTGTATTAGGTGTTATTAAGTAAGCAGACTATTGAGAGGTGTACGTTCACACACTAGCACTATATCATTACTTATACTAAGGAAATAACAAACAAGGAGTCCTTGTAATGGTTATTATGATGCACGGTATGATGAACGGGACTATGCACGGCATGATGAATGGATCGATGCACGGTATGGGTTGGGGAGAATCTATTGTCTCCTTATTGTTTACAGTACTGGTTTTTGCGGTACTGATATTGACTATTATGGCCTTACTCAAATATTTGCGTAATAAAGATTAAGTTCCAATTGAAACTTAATTTTCGAGATATCTAGATTAGTAATTAGATGAATAGCAATTAAAGGTTGATGATTGTGCTTTAAAAGCTTTATTTATTGTCTTCAAGGAGTGATTTTATGAAACATATTGCCGATGAAAAATCTATCAAAGGTGGTCAGTACGATAAAGTGCCAGAAAACTATAGTGGTACGGTTTATATCTGCCCGATGCATCCTGAGGTTAGAGATACTGAGAAGAGCGATTGTCCGATATGCGGCATGTTTCTCAAACCTGAAGACGAGGTTGCTGAATCCAACAGTAATGAGGGCAGTCATGCGCATTGTCATAAAGCGGATGCTAATAATAGTACTGAGTTAAAGTCTGTCGAAGGCAATAAGTACGACAAGATACCAGAAAATTATAACGGCACGATTTATATTTGTCCTATGCATCCAGAAGTAAGAGATGTTGAAAAAAGTGACTGCCCAATATGTGGCATGTTTCTTAAACCTGAAGACGAAGTTGCTAAAGATGATAGTCACGCCAGTTGTCATGGAAAGGATACTGATAGTAGCGGAGTAAAATCTGTTAAAGGCGGTAAATACGATAAAGTACCTGCTGATTACGATGGCACGGTATATACCTGTCCTATGCATCCTGAAGTGAGAGACGTTAGAAATAGCGGTTGTCCGATATGTGGTATGGCGCTTGAGCCCGAAACGCTTACTATCGGTGAAGAGGACACCTCAGAGCTTGACGACATGACTCGTCGTTTTTGGATATGTACCGTGTTGACTGTACCGCTATTAATATATGTGATGAGCGGTATGTTTGACTTAAACGTAGTTAATTTTAGTCAGTATGGTATCTCTTCAAAGATCTTACAATGGGCTGAGTTAGTGCTCGCGACCCCTGTAGTGCTTTGGGGCGCCGCCCCGTTTTTCGTCCGTGGCTGGCAGTCTATAAAAAGCCGCAATCTAAATATGTTTACCTTGATTGCGATAGGCGTAGGCGCTGCTTATATTTTTAGTATTGTCGCGACCTTTTTCCCCGATATTTTCCCAGACAGTTTCAGAGATGCCTCTGGTCAAGTCGGAGTCTACTATGAAGCGGCAGCGGTCATTGTGACCTTGGTGCTACTGGGTCAAGTATTAGAGCTCAAAGCTAGAAGTCAAACTTCAGGTGCGATTAGAGCTTTGCTTGAGCTCGCACCACCAACCGCAAGACGTGTCGATGAAAACGGTGAAGAAGTCGAAGTCTCGCTTGATGAGGTCGTCACTGGCGATAAGCTACGGGTTAAACCAGGTGAGAAACTACCCGTAGATGGTACAGTGATCGATGGTAATAGTAATGTTGATGAATCAATGGTGACGGGTGAGCCAATCCCTGTATCAAAAGTAGCAGGAGATACAGTGACTGGTGGTACGGTAAATGGCACCGGAACGCTATTAGTCGAAGCGGTCAATGTTGGAGCAGATTCAGTATTATCTAAAATTGTACAAATGGTTGCTGAAGCCCAGCGTAGCCGCGCGCCTATCCAGCGCTTGGTAGATCAAGTGGCGGGTTGGTTCGTACCTATTGTTATTGTCAGCTCTATCATAACCTTTATTGTCTGGGCGATATTCGGCCCTGAGCCCGCTATGACCTATGCTTTGGTTAACGCGATTGCGGTACTGATTATTGCTTGTCCTTGTGCCCTTGGTCTAGCGACGCCGATGTCCATTATGGTTGGTACCGGCAAAGGCGCGCAAAACGGCGTCCTCATCAAAAATGCTGAAGCGTTAGAGAGTATGGAAAAAGTCGATACCATTGTCGTCGACAAGACCGGAACACTGACCGCTGGTAAGCCCGAGCTTACCGCAATTGATGCGCAGGTAGGTCAAGATGAAGACGAGTTCCTCGCATTGGTAGCCTCAGTAGAAAGCGCTAGCGAGCATCCTTTAGCAGAAGCTATCGTTAGAGCAGCTCAAGAAAGATCACTCATTATTCCTAAAGCTACTGACTTTAATTCGACTACTGGCGAAGGCGTACAAGCCGTGGTCGATGGTAAGAAAGTCGCTATTGGTAACTCTAAGCTTATGGAAAGCCTAAATAGTTTTGATAATGAGCTGTCCACTAAAGCTGATGTCCGTAGAAAAGACGGTGAAACGGTAATGTTTGTGGCTATAGACGGTAAAGCTGCTGGTATTATTTCAGTTGCTGACCCTATTAAACCAAGCACTAAAGAGGCTATTTCACTGCTTCATGACGCAGGTTTAAAAGTTGTGATGCTAACCGGTGACAACGAAAAAACCGCGCAGGCAGTCGCCAATAAACTAGGTATTGATGAAGTTCATGCGGATGTCTCACCAGAGGATAAAAACCGTATCGTCAAAGAAATGCAAGACAGCGGTAAATTGGTCGCTATGGCGGGTGATGGTATCAACGACGCACCAGCGCTAGCGCAAGCTAATGTTGGTATCGCTATGGGAACCGGTACCGATGTGGCGATGGAGAGTGCGGGCATTACCCTGCTAAAAGGTGATTTAATGGGCATTGCCAAAGCTTATAAGCTTAGCCACGCCACCATGCGCAATATCAGACAGAATCTGTTTTTTGCCTTTATCTACAATGCACTTGGTGTTCCTATTGCCGCAGGTGTGCTCTATCCCATATTTGGGCTTCTGCTCAGTCCGATGATAGCAGCGGCAGCGATGAGCTTGTCGTCATTCTCGGTGATTGCTAACGCGCTGCGATTGCGCCGTTTGAAACTATAATTCTGGTACGGTAAAAAGTGTTCTAAAGCACACTGACACATACTGGTCTAAACAAGATCACAAAATATAAGGATACCGTTATGGGCAGCTTTTCTATTACACATTGGCTGATTTTATTGGTCGTAGTGGTGGTCGTATTTGGTACTGCCAAGCTTAAAAATGCAGGTAAAGATTTAGGCGGTGCGGTGAAGGGTTTTAAAGAAGCGGTCAAAGATGAAGAACCCGAGAATGCTCGCAAAAATCATGTGCTTAGCCATGAAAATAGTACGCCAGCTGCAAGTAATGATTTAAATACGCGTGTAGGTAATCAGGCTGATGATATGGAAATCAGCCCTATTTCCACTGATGACCAGCCTAAAGTATGAAGCGCGCCGCTTATAAATAGCGGCACTAAGTAGTCTATTAATATATGTGACTGTTATGTTTGATATTGGGTTTTCCGAATTACTCTTGTTTGGCGTCATTGCTTTAATCGTATTGGGCCCAGAAAAACTGCCGCAAGCCGCACGTACCGCTGGGCAATGGTATGCCAAACTGCGCCGTACAGTATCCACTCTACAATCTGAAATAGAAGCTGAGCTTGATCTAGCTGAAACACGTCAACAAATGCAAAATGAACTTGCGAAAATCCGTCAGACCGAGTCGGATATGAAGCGCGAATTAGCAGAAATGCGTGGCAGTATGCAAAAGTTTGAGCAGTCACAGAACCAAAGCCTAGACGCTTCACATCAGTCAATCACCCCTTATGCTAAAGACCATCAACAGAATACTACCTCCTCGTTCATTAAACAGGAGGCGGATCAGTGAGCCTATTTAAACGGCAAAAAAGTCGACAAGAAAAAATAACAGATATAGAGTTTGAGGCGCCAACAGATACAACACAGAATAGTGAGTCTGGAGATACGTTAGGTACGCTTGGCGATATGCCTATTACCGGACATTTAATCGAGCTGCGTACGCACTTAATAAGAATATGCGTGGTCGTCTTAATTATATTCTTAGTATTGGTGGGATTTTCACGCGAGCTTTATAATCTTTTATCAGACCCATTAGTGGCGCAGTTACCCATCAATTCGACCATGATTGCCACTGATATAACGTCAAACTTTATGGCACCCATTCGCTTAACGATATTCGTCGCCGCATTTTTAGCAATGCCTTATATCCTGTATCAAATTTGGTCATTTGTAGCTTCCGGCTTATATAAAAAAGAGAAGAAAATTGCCATTCCTGTACTGCTATCTTCGATATTTCTATTTTATGCTGGTGTTGCTTTTTCCTACTTTGTCGTACTCAAAGGGGTATTGAAATTTTTTATTATGTTCGCTCCGCAGAACGTTATACCAATGACCGATATTGACAGTTATCTGAGCTTTGCCCTCAAGCTATTTATGGTGTTTGGACTGACTTTTGAGATTCCAGTGGTTACCTTATTGCTGATAATGGCCGGAATCGTTTCTACTCAAATTTTAGAAGATAAGCGTCGTTATATCATAGTCGGCTGTTTTGGGATCGCCGCGGTAGTGACACCGCCTGATGGTGTATCAATGCTGTTGTTGGCGATTCCTATGTGGCTATTATTTGAGCTGGGTTTACTCTTAGCAAAGATATTAATTAAAAATGAACGAAATAATGATTTAGTCTCAGGGAATGAAACATTAGAAAGTAGCTAGCACTACTTAAACACGCCAAGAACCTTTTTTACTTTTTACTTTTTACTTTTTACTAGAGTATGTCAGCGTGAGTACTCTACTTAGCGACGGACTCTAAATGGAACACCCAACTAATAACAACGAAAAAAATGACGGTCTTGCAAATCGACTTAACCAAGAGTGCTACTGCATTACCCTTGATCGTAAAGCGCTTAATACAAGCCTTCAAGATCAATTGGTAGAAACTAGAAACAATCCAATAGGAGCGAACGAGCTTAATAAGCTTTTTTCAGCAACACCCGTGTTCGTTCCCAAAACAGAGATAGAGGCGATGGAGCGAATCGTCAGGGCTATCGAGTCAGCTGCCGAACTGCCATTGTATCAAGAGCAAGTGCTGTCGTGGGCACCAGAAATAGCTGCTTTCGACCCAGGCCCAATAGGGGCCCTCATGGGTTATGACTTTCACTTGGGTAGCGATGGACCTCAGCTCATCGAGGTCAATACTAATGCCGGTGGCGCATTTCTGAATGTGTTGCTCGCTCGCGCACAAAAACGCTGTTGCAACCCCTCAGAGCAAAGCGCTGCAACCAATCAAATGCTAGATAGGTTCGAGGAAGCAGTGTTTGACATGTTCAAACAGGAATGGCAGCGACAGTCCGCTGTTGTTATGCCCAATCGGATAGCCATTGTGGACAATGACCCCGAGAGTCAGTTCATGTTCTTAGAGTTTGAGTTAGCCTGTCAACTGCTCCAAGCTAGAGGTATTGATACTGTGATACTTGATCCCTCTGAACTCGAGTATATCGACGGTACGTTAACAGCCCATGGCCAGAAAATCGATATGATTTACAATCGGCTTGTCGACTTTGCATTTGAGGACCCTGACCATGTATTGCTTAAGCAGGCTTATTTAGAGGGTGCTGTGGTAGTGACACCCAATCCCCGCGTACATGCTATGTTGGCCAATAAGCAAAACCTGACATTGCTATCAGACTCCCAAATATTGCGCTCTTGGGGTCTGGATGAGGCTGCAGTGGAGTGCCTCGAAAGGTCTGTACCGAGGACTAAGATTGTATCAAGAGACGATGCAGCAGAGTTGTGGCTTACTCGGCGGCAACTGTTTTTTAAGCCAGTTGCTGGTCATGGAAGCAAAGGCGTTTATCGCGGTAGCAAACTGACTCGACGCGTCTTCGAAAACATTCTGGATGAAGATTATATCGCACAGACCTTTGTCCCTGCAGGAGAGAGATCACTCAAAATTGATGACATCGTAACAACAAGAAAGGTAGATATACGTCTTTATACGTATGGCGGAAAACTGTTACTACCTGCTGCGCGTGTGTATCAAGGTCAGGTGACTAACTTCCGTACGCCAGGCGGTGGATTCGCGCCTGTCTTTCAGGTGTGATCGTCTAGGTCTTATTTAGATGGCATTAGGCTGTTATAAGTCCGGTTAACTAATTCAATATTCGGTGGTGTGTCAAAAAGTATGCTGATTAAAACTTGAACAATTTTTGAAGCCTTGAAAGCCCTATAGAATCAGAGAACTTAGCATAGATTTCTTATTGACTTCTATCGCCAGCATACTTTTTAGAACACCACCGAATAAAAAGCCTCTGACAAACCTCACAGGGTTGAAGTGCTGCCTTTCATTCAAAATTTCAGGCAGCACCCTCATACATTTAAGTGTCGGTATGACCTGGTAGTTTACTAGCCAAAACATCTACTTTTTCAATAGACGGTGGCTCTGAAAATAGCTCATCGGCCTGATCCATCAAAGCAGCTGCAACCTTGCCAGATAAATGTGCTTGGCGACCCGCCTCATCAGGAAATGCATCAAAAATACCAAATGTTGCAGGTCCAAGACGTAGGCCAAACCACGCAACTGTCGCAGGTTCTTCCATTACAATAGGTAAACCGGCTTTAAGGAAAGCTTCCACTTCATCTTCTTTACCTGGTTTAGCTTCAAGACGGACATATAAAGCTGTTTTAAGCATGACTAAAACTCCATAATTATTAGAATTAAAACTGATTCTGGCATTTCTAATATATGCATGTCAGACAGTTTTGTTGTATAAAAGTTAAAAAAAATTTCCCATAGCTGAGCCAAAATCTGGGTTTTTATTTCGACATAATGCTATTGCTGCAGAGTTGCACCACATTCCACATTGTCTTCTAACGCTTTTTCAATCGCTTGCGTCTGACCTTTGATCTTTCTGACACGTAGAAGAATCTTTTTTTGTCTTCAACCTGATTAGGCATAAGACCTCCTTATTTGCTAGCATTAATACTATAGTACCCATAGTATAAAAAGAGCAATATTTTTTATAAATCGAAAATCAAAAAGATCTTTAGTGAAAATTTTCTATCCCTGTTTTTAGTTTTTTTTAAATTAACATCATAGAGCTTATG
The DNA here is from genome assembly GCF_027919975.1 of Psychrobacter sp. ANT_H3. Taxonomy (NCBI): domain Bacteria; kingdom Pseudomonadati; phylum Pseudomonadota; class Gammaproteobacteria; order Moraxellales; family Moraxellaceae; genus Psychrobacter; species Psychrobacter sp. ANT_H3. Next base: position 72,473 of record NZ_JAQISM010000022.1, read on the forward strand.
CGAAAGTCACAAAAAAATGGGACTTTTAGCTCCCATTTTTTATTTTGGCTAATGTTCTTTGTAATGCTGTGACCTTTTAGAATTATGTTTCAAATTTTAGCCACTTTGTAGATATTTTGAACGTTTCAAGCCTTGAAAATACTACCGACAGTTTAGATTAAACTGCCTTTACAGACTGTACTAGAATATTTTTAGTGAGCGGATGATATTCATTATTCATTATTTAGGAATTATTAAATCCTATAAATATCATTTATTGGATTAATTTACTTTGGTATTGTGCATATCATCCCCCAGTTAAGAATAAGGAACAACTATGAATAAGATGATGAATGCGCTTATCCTAGAAAATTTTGGTGATCATGAATTTACACGTGTAGAACTCCCTATACCTCAACCAGAGGCTGGGCAAGTTCTAGTACGTATTCATGCCAGTGGTGTAAACCCTATTGATTATAAAATTCGTCTTGGTGAAGCAACATATGCTATGCCAGAGCTTCCTGCCGTGTTGGGAACGGATATGGCTGGGGTTGTAACTGCTGTTGGTGAAGGTGTCACCCACTTCAACGTCGGAGATGAAGTTTACGGTCTGATTGGTGGCGTCCGTGGTCTTCAAGGATCTTTAGCAGAATATGTTGTAGCAGATGCTGATCTGATCGCATTAAAGCCACGGAATATCTCTATGCGCGAGGCAGCAGTACTACCATTGACGTTCCTCACCGCTTGGGAAGGTTTAGTGGATAATGCGAAGGTCCAACCAGGGCAAACTGTACTGGTTCAAGGCGGTGCTGGTGGCGTTGGTTATATGGTTGTTCAGCTTGCAAAAGCACTTGATGCAAATGTTTGGGCGACTGGTCGTACAGCTGATCAATCACTGATTTCAGAACTCGGTGCAACACCTCTCGATTACACATCAGCATCTACCGATGACATTATTGCTGCAAGCCCTGAGGGTCAAGGTTTTAACATTGTTTACGACACTGTGGGTGGTCCAGTACTCGAAGCTTCACTTTCCATGACGACTCACTATGGCCACATCACCAGCTGTGCTGCATTTGGCAATCATAATTTAGCGAGTTCATCTCTACGGTGTGCCACACTGTCTGGCGTATTCATCCTATTGCCGATGTTAACAGGCAATCGCCGTTCTCATCATGGTGATGTCCTTAAGATCGCTACTCGTCTCGTTGAGGAAGGTAAACTGCGTCCTATTGTTGATCCTCGTCATTTTACTCTAGACCAAGCGATTGAGGCTCATGATGCTGTTCAAGATCGCTCTGCCAATATTAAGGTAGTTATTGATGTCATTTAACGCACTTCAGGCCAAGACTTGGCGCTTCAATTGTATTGGAGATACAGATGTTCTGACATTAGAAACACTTCCTGTTGCTTTACCAGCCGCAGGAGAAGTTCTAATACAGATGAAAACCATCGGACTCAACCGGGCTGATGTAATGTTTCGGCGTGGTACTTATATTCAAAAGGCAGTATTCCCTTCTCGTCTGGGATATGAGGGAGCAGGCATAGTTCTTGCGATAGGTGAAGGTGTACGCCAATTTTCTCCAGGAGATGCAGTATCGATTCTTCCAACTGACAATCTAGCCAAATATGGGACATATGCGGACAAGCTTCTGATTCCAGAAAATTTTTTAGTTCACAAACCCGATAGTTTAAGCTGGGAAGAAGCTTCTTCAATCTGGATGCAGTATTTGACGGCTTGGGGTGGTGTAATCCATGCTGGTGGATTATCGAAAGGAAAAACGATCTTGATCACAGCAGCTTCAAGTAGCGTAGGACTAGCTGCGATACAGATAGCTGAAGCAGCGGGTGCTAAGGTCATTGCAAGTACACAGACGATAGAGAAAAAGCAACGTTTACTGGATCTCGGTGTTAAAAATGTTATAGCCAGTGAAGATGAACCCGATTTGTATGAGGCCCTTGTTTTACGTTTAGGTGGAGAACATCTTGATGTCGCCTTCGATGCTGTAGGAGGGCCACATATTGAACAGATTGCAAAAGCGATGTCTGTAGGAGGAACTATGGTTATGCATGGTGCACTTAGCCCGGAGAACACACCATTTCCCCTTAAAATTGCATTACGCAAGAGCTTAACCATGCGAGGTTTTTTGTTCCTTGAGGTTCTCCATGACCCTGTTCTAAGGGAGCAAGCCAGACGATTTATTCTGAGCAGTATAGGTGCAGGATATCTTCGTCCAGTGATCGACCGTTGCTTTAACTTTGAGGACATGCATGATGCTCAGCGCTATCTTGAATCAAATCAGCAAATAGGAAAAATTGTAGTTACTCTGAATACATGATGGTCTTATCTGATGTCTACTTTCTAGAAAAAAGGTTAGGCGTGTCCCTAATTCAAGCGTTTATGACTAAATGGGGACACGCCCTAGTTCCATCTGATTCAGGTTTCTATACGGCCCAGCACTTCCACTAAGTAATCAAACAATGCTCGGATTCGCAAAGGTGTCGGGCCTCGCTGTGGACGATATAAATAAAGGCGCCAAACGGGAGAGGTTTCCTCATGAAGTATCTGAATGAGCTTACCACTCCTAAGCCACGGCAAAACTAGAAATCCAGGCATGTGTCCGAATCCAACTCCAGCGAGAATAGCTTGAAATTCAGCTTCTAGATCATCTGTAATAAAACGAGGCTTTGATGGCGTAAAGCTTCGACTTTCGGTGAATGTCCATGGCCAGTAACGCCCTGTTTTATGATCGAATAGTGCTGTTAGAGGGTATTTATCAAGGTCAATAATTTTTTTGGGCATTCCAACCTTATCAATTAACTCTGGCGTACCCACAGAATAAAATTTCACTTTAGCCAATTCCCTTGCCACATATCGATTGTCCGGCAAAAATCCAAATCTGATCCCGATATCTATCCGCTCATCGATCACATCCGAGTGTGAATCTGTTAGCACACATTCCACGACAATATCTGGGTAACGTGTGGCAAATTCTGCTAGTGCAGGTACTACCAATTTCCGCCCTAACACAGACGACACAGTAAGGCGGACAGTCCCACGCATTTCATCTCGTTTTTCCTTGGTGTCTTTTACAAGCAAAGCATCGATCGATTCCACCGCAAGACGTGCTTGCTTTGCCAGACGCTCACCATCAGCGGTAATTTTAATTTGTCGAGTACTCCTGTAAAACAAAATCTCTCCGCGCTGCTCTTCTAGCTCTTTTATTGCCCGTGTCACTACCTGTGGGGAAATACCCAGTTGAGTTGCTGCCTCTTTAAAATTTCGAGACTCTGCTGCGACACAAAAGATACGCATCATTTCCAATTTGTTCTGCATGTCCAATCCTGTGTTATAGTAATTATTCCGTAAATAGGAATTCTGAAAGATAATATTATTCATTTATTATACCTAACAAGGCTGTAATACTTAACCCATCAAATATGATTGACAGATAGGTTGAAGGTTACTTGTATGAATAATATAGAAAATAAAGTTATTGTTATCACTGGTGCAAGTAGTGGTTTAGGTGAAGCTACTGCTCGCTTACTTGCTAAAAAAGGTGCAAAGGTTGTAATTGGTGCTAGACGTACTGAAAAATTAGAGGCTATTGTTCACGACATTCGTGCTGAAGGTGGTCAAGCTGAATTTATTGGTATGGATATAACCAAACCACATGAAGTACAAGCACTTATTGAAAAGGCATTAAGCGCATTTGGTCAAATCGATGTATTGGTAAACAATGCTGGATTAATGTCTATTGCACCATTAAGTGAGCTAAAAGTTGATGAATGGGATCGTATGATCGACATTAATATTAAAGGTGTTCTTTATGGTATAGCAGCTACCCTACCTGTTTTCCAAAAACAAAACTTTGGACACTTTATTAATCTCGCATCTGTTGCAGGGGTAAAAGTATTTAGTCCAGGAGGTACTGTTTATAGCGGTACTAAGTTTGCTGTAAGAGCCATCTCAGAAGGCCTTCGTCATGAAGTTGGGGGAACAATTAGAACGACTACTATTGAGCCTGGTGCAATTGAGTCAGAACTAAAATTCGGTTCTTCTCATAAAGAAAGTTCAGAGTTTGTTACTGATTTCTACAAACAAGCCATACCAGCTGACTCAGTCGCTCGAGCAATTGCTTATGCAATTGAACAGCCTGCGGATGTAGATATTAATGAAATTGTTTTGCGCCCAACGAGCCAAGAGTTTTAATTATTGAATAACATAAAATGGGAGCACTTCGCTCCCATTTTTACTATATTTTTTTAAAGTTGAGGACAAATCTATGAAAGCCGTATCGTATATTATAAATAACCATGATGATTTTAAAAATTCATTGGTAGATATTGAAAAAGCGAAGCCTACACTTAAGGAGCGTGATGTACTGGTAAAAGTTCAGGCAATCTCTGTGAATCCAGTTGATACTAAAGTGAGAAAAAATTCGTCTGAAGCAAATAATCGTATTTTAGGTTGGGATGCCGTTGGTGAAATTATTGAAATTGGCTCAAAAGTTACCTCGTTTAAAGTAGGAGATTCTGTTTGGTATGCTGGCGATTTAACCCGAGATGGTAGTAATGCTGAGTTTCAAGCAGTCGATGAACGAATTATCAGTCTTAAACCAATTACAGTATCTAATGCAGAAGCAGCAGCATTGCCATTAACTGCAATAACTGCATGGGAAATGCTGTTTGATCGGTTTCAAATTTCAGAAACAGAAGTTGGCAGTATTCTAATTATTGGTGGTGCAGGCGGTGTAGGATCAATCGCTATCCAACTCCTAAAAGTAAAAACAAATCTGACCGTTATAGCAACAGCTTCACGTGAAGAAACGAAATCTTGGGTGGAATCACTTGGTGCCGACCATGTCATTGATCATAGCAAAGATTTAAATGCACAAATCGAGACACTAGGCATTGAAAAACCAAAGTATGTATTCTCTACAAATCATACAGAAACCTATATCAAGCAAATAGTTTCTCTGATTGCACCACAAGGCAAGCTTGGATTGATCGATGATCCACAAACATTTGATATTATGCCGTTTAAGACTAAATCTATTTCTATCCATTGGGAGTTGATGTTCACCCGTTCAATGTATGAAACCGATGATATTGAAAAGCAAGGTGATCTCTTGCAACAGGTTGCCCAATTAGTTGACCAGCAAAAAATTAGAAGTACCCTTAACCAAAATCTAGGCAAAATTAACGCTGCAAACTTGGAGAAGGCGCATAAGTTACTTGAATCAGGCAAGTCAAAAGGCAAAATTGTACTAGAAAACTTCTAAAATAAGGGAGCCCAAGCCCCCCTCAATTAGTGACTAGCCAACTTGTTCAGAATCCATTAATTGACTTACCAAGCTGACTAGATAATTCAACTGTGCTCAATTCACAGCTCTGATACTCTGCTGCAATCCCTGCTGAATATCCTGCACAACCCCTTCATGCGAAGCTTGTTGCTCTACCAAAAAGCTTCGCTCTTGTTCAGGATAATATTCCTCTAACACATCTAGCCCTTCCTCTATATCCGTTTCAAACCTTGCATTCGCAAAACCTGAACCGCCCCGACTATGTCGGAGCGGTTCAGTCATTTATTTTTATTTGATCTTAAATAAGATAAGTTAATAGGTTGAAATTTAAAAGGAATAAAGCTCATTACATTTAGTTAAAGTCGAATTAACTTTAGAAAGAAAACGGAAATTCATACGTTTTTTTATTGTTTATCTGTTAGTGATAATGGCTGTTATTATATCTATTCTTAATATGGATTAGGGTCTCTATATATATTTGTTTAAACTTGCCCAAATAACATTACGCCATGTATTAATGAAGGGCCTAAGAATACCATAAATAATCCCGCTAAAATCATTGTTAAACTGGCTATAACGCCCTCGTCCTCATTGCGCTGACTTGCCCGAGCTGTACCAAAACCGTGTGATGCATTACCAAATGCGATTCCATTTGCAAGG
>NZ_JAQISM010000024.1:0-72064 GCF_027919975.1 Psychrobacter sp. ANT_H3
GGTATTATTATAGTTTGATCCTGTCAGGCATTGCTACCTGACTCAAGTAAATCGGCCTCCGATAAACTCGGGGCGGTTCAGTATTGCTATAAGCTAAATGACAGTTACACAGAATCTGGAATGGTCTCTAGTAAATTACCATCTTTATCGAATAGGCAATCGACCACAACCAGAGGAGTAGTATCCACGCTATTTTTAGCGTAGTAATGCGTTGTAACTTTGAAATTACCGTTATTCAATAGTCTGTAGTCTGTATTTTTGCGGTTAATCTCCATAGACTTAAGGTTTTTAAGCATAGGTTTTGTCGTTTCTTGGCACTTCGTTAGCAGTGCAATCTTTGATGTTTTGCGAGCTTGTTCGAGTTCAGTGTCTTTTTCTTCATAAAATGAGTTACTGTCGCTTTGAATCCAAATATAAAGTGCTGCAAATGTAATAATAGACAAACCTGTCAGCGTTTCTTTTTTCATGATATGACCCGTTTATTAGTAACATATGAAGATATTTACCAATATACAATCATAGTTCATTAACCCATACAGTACACCACAAAAGTGTTTATTCAATCAATTTACAATTATAACTAATATTCTTATTGGTCTCTGTCATCATTAGGAAAGAGCTCAGTCTAAACGCTTTCAATTCATGCTATACCGTTGCTAATTAAGGCCACTCTTTTAAAGCAACCTCAACGAAATTTAAGCGATCTTGACCAAAAAACATCTCACCGTTCACGAAGAAACTAGGCGCACCAAAAACACCTCGTGCCACAGCTTCTTCAGTGGTATCTTTCAAACGCTCCTTGACCTCAGTCTCACTAATACGTGCCATAAAATCAGTCACGTCAATGCCTGCTTTGGTCAAAACTTCAGCCACAACCTCGGGTGACTCCATGTTTAGCTGTTCAGACCATAAAGCGTTGAAAATGGCTGCTAAATAAGTCTGGAACTCAGGTTCTTCCAAGTAAGCGGTCGCACCTCTCATTAAATGCATCGTATTCAACGGGAAAAATGGATTGAAGTTAAACGGCACCCCATAAATATTTGAAAAACGCTTAAGGTCTTTGAGCATATAAGCACCTTTAGCAGGAACCGCAGCTGGTGACGCATTACCAGTGGCTTGAAAGACAGCACCAAGCAGCATAGGCCGCCAAATGATTTTAGCGTTGATGCGCTGTGCAATACTCTCTAATTGTGTCCATGCCAAATAACTGGCTGGGCTGCCTACATCAAAGAAAAACTCTACTTTTTTACTCATCTCAAAGTACTCCTGACAAAATATATTAAAAAGTTTCTAACCATGGGCGTAGATCAAGCTCATGCGTCCAGCTGTCTCTCGGTTGACAATGCAATTGCCAATACTGCTCAGCGATATGCTCAGGATTTAAGATCCCGTCGTGGTCTTTAAGTGCATAGCGCTCAGGAAAATTGTCGCGAATAAAGGCGGTATCAATGGCACCATCAATGATAGGGTGCGCCACATGTATACCTTTTGGCCCTAACTCTCGAGCCATACTTTGCGCCAAAGCCCGTAAAGCAAATTTAGCACCAGCAAAAGCAGAAAAACCTTTACTACCTCGTAAAGAAGCCGTCGCGCCAGTGAAAATAATCGTACCCTTTCCACGGGGAAGCATTGCTTTTGCCGCCTCTCTACCTGTGAGAAATCCAGATAGCGCTGCCATTTCCCATACTTTTCGGTAGACTCTTAAGGTAGTTTCTGTAGGCCCTAATTTTTTTATGCATGATAAACGCCTGTTATGATGCTTAGTCTACCAAGTTCATCTCTACGGTCTTTTCAGCATAGCTCAATATCAATATCGGGGTGGCTCATTTGAATAGGCAGGTTATTCAATAAAAATCTATCAGGCTTAGCTGCCTGACTCAGAATGTTAAGTCTCCGACCATCTCAGGACAGTTCATTCTTAATGGCCTTTTTAAGAGATCTACTCAAAAATAAGTACTCTAGATTTGATTCTAGATGTTATTCTTAAGGAATGCTTTAAAACCATAACTAACTGCTTGAAAGCAAGGGATAAATAATGTTTCCGTTCTAATTAAATAAGCTTTGGTATTAGAACACTATGCGCTGTCCCCAGCAAAACTAAACTACCGCTATCGCAACAACCCAACTCCCAACTCATCATAACTTATAAAATAGGGCTTAATAAAAGATGGATACCTTAAATATCGTGTATCTCGTAGGAGCAGTGTTAATTTTTGCCAGTATTATGGCGAGCACTTTATCAGCACGTTTGGGTGTACCTCTTTTGCTATTATTTTTGGTCGTTGGGATGCTGGCTGGTGAAGAGGGTATCTTGGGTATTGAGTTTTCTCAATATGCAATAGCCAATTTTGTCGGGCAGGCGGCATTGGCTTGTATTTTGCTAGACGGTGGACTGCGTACTTCTTTTAAATCGTTTCGAGTTGGACTAAAACCAGCAATTACGCTAGCTACTTGGGGCGTACTTGCGACCGTAATGATACTGGGTGTATTCGTCACGTGGCTGCTTGATGTCGATTGGCGCTTTGGGCTATTGCTAGCGGCAATCGTTGGTTCTACTGATGCGGCAGCGGTGTTTTCACTGCTGCGTAATGGCGGTGTTAAGCTTAACGACCGCGTCCAAGCAACTTTGGAGCTTGAGTCTGGCGCCAACGACCCGTTAGCGATTTTATTAGTCACAGGATTAATTGCTTTAAATGTCGACCCCGCTGGGCAGACAGCGCTAGGCTTTTTAGGGCTGCTATTACAGCAGCTTAGCTTTGGTCTAGGAATGGGCTTGTTCTTCGGGTACTTCCTCTCTCGGTTATTACCCAAAATACACTTGGCAGAAGGCATGTATGCCATCTTGATATTATCGGCTGGCTTAGCAGTGTTTGCTGCCACCAACTTACTAGGCGGAAGTGGCTTTTTAGCCGTCTTTGTCACGGGTATTCTGATTGGCAACCACAAGGTACGCTCAACTGAGCATGTCATGCGCGTAATGGACAGCTTTGCGTGGTTATCGCAAGCGGTGTTATTTGTAGTATTAGGTTTATTGGTCACACCATCGAACGTTCTTGAAGTTTGGCCTTATTCAGTGGCCATTGCGGCCTTTATGATTTTAGTGGCTCGTCCTATTGCAGTCTATACCAGTGTTTTACCTTTTAAGTTTAAAAACAAAGAGATCGGTTTCATCTCTTGGGTTGGCTTACGCGGTGCGGTACCCATTACCCTTGCCATGTTGCCAGTGATTGCAGGGGTAGATAATGCCTTTATGCTATTTGATATTGCTTTTGGTGTGGTAGTTTTATCATTAGTATTACAAGGAACAACCATACCGTTTATGGCCAATCTGTTTAAGGTGCGTATTCCAAACAATAAAGACCCAAAAGAAGAGCATGAGGTTTGGGTGTCAGATAGAGCAAGTATTACGCTATATGAATTTGAAGTAAAGTCAGGCGCCTTTGCGATTGGTCGTCATCCAAGTGACATCTCTACGCGCATCAGCCCTGAGGAAATCCGTGTTTTTGCCTTGGTGCGTGGTCAGCAGATTGTCATTGTCGATGAAAATACCAAGCTCAAATTTGGTGATAGTGTCTGGTATGCCATGAGTGGCGATTATGCCGGTCAGATTGCGGATGTTTTTAATGACACGACGTTAGACCGTAGAGCCATCGATGATTTTTATGGCGATTGGATGCTATCGCCGAGTGTCAAACTTAAAGATGTGCCATTCTTTACCGATAGGATGAAATCCGAATCTCTAGAAGATACCCTGAACACGAAAAACATGTGGGAACAAACGGTTGCTGAATACATTAAGGATAGCTTAAAGATGGCACCCGTAGCAGGCGATACGGTTGCGATTAATGAGGAATGGTTGTTGGTTATTAAAGAAGTTGATGACCAAGGAAGACTTAGAACGATTGGCTTAAAACAACTAGAGGTGCCAACAGTGGTATAGTCTATATCACTGTTAGATATAGCATGGGCTAATGACTGACCGGCAAATATCTCAACCATAAGATACTTATCCATTGACATACTCCCACCACTTTCGCCAAGCTCAAGCGGGGGATTCTAAAAGCAACAGCTCTTAGGCGACTTTCTCACGAATATCACAAGTTTTCTGTTTCAACGGGCGACCTTTACCGCATCCTCCCTCCGCAGACAACACGGCATGTCCTGCCGCAAGAATATTTTTAGCTGCATTCATATCAGCATTTGCTTTATGCCCGCATTTGACGCACTCAAATTTAGCCTGAGTTTGTCGATTCTCTTTGGCGATATGCTTGCATTCAAAGCAGGTTTGGCTGGTGTAGCGTGGGTTTACTTTAATGAGCTCCCCGCCTTGCCAGTGCTGCTTATATTCCAACATATCAATCATCATGCCCCAGCCTTGATCTAAGATGGATTTGTTTAATCCTGATTTGGCTTTGACGTTACGCCCTCTGTTTTCTAGCGTACCGCTTGCAGATTTCGACATATTGGTTACTTTTAAGTCCTCACAAGCAATCATGGCGTGGTTTTTGCTGATCGCGGTGGTGATTTTATGCAAGTAATCATGGCGAATATTGGCGATGTGATGGTGTAATTTTTGAATCTTACGGTTCTGCTTTTTCCAGTTTTGACTGAATAAGACTTTTCTACTTAATTGGCGCTGTAATGCGGCCAGTTTAATTTGATTGGCTTTAAAGCTGTTTTTGGGTTTGATGTATTGACCGTCTGAGGTAGTAATCAGTTTAGTGATGCCCAAATCAATACCTATGGCGCTTGTAGAGGGGTGAATTGGGTTTTGATCCAGTGCTCGCTCACACCCAAAAGACACGTACCAGTGCCCTGATTTCTTGCTGATGGTGATGTTTTTAATGGTGCCGATGATGTCTTGTGATTTTCTAAGTCTGACAAAGCCCACGCCATTAGGTAGTTTGACGCGATTACCCTCAACACGGCAATATTTATCAAACTGAACCAAGCGCATGGAGTCACAGCCATCGGATTTACGTTTAAATCTTGGCATCAGTTGTCGTAGTTGAATCTCTGTGCCATCGCTTAGCTTAAAGAACTTGGGTTTTCGGAGCTTCTTTTTATTTTCTTTGAGCCTGGCATGAATTTTAGGATCAAAAAAACGTGACCAAGCAGAGGCGAGATCACGTACTTTTTGTTGTAAGGACACGGCATTGGCATGGGTTCTTAAGAAGTCAAAATCAGGATTGTTCTTTAGATCCATGATTTTATTAACCAAGTTGGTGGCATTAATAAATTCATTTTTGGCAAACATCTCAAATGAGATCGCTAGTATTTGATTCCAAACAAAACGTGCAGAGCCGACAAGATTATTTAGAATAATCTCCTGCTCTGCATTAGGCTCAAGCCTAAACTTATACGCTTTGTTGATTTTCATTACCGCAACTAATTTTGTTTGATAGAATATAAATTCTAAAGATTATTTAGATTTCATACAGTAGCTAATTTGTATAAAAATATAATAAACACTAGGCGAAATTCACCTCCACCCTAATGTCAGGTGGAGTCCTCTTTCGCTTTTAGATAGGTATCGGCGCTAATGACCCCACGGAAGGTGTCACAGGCGTTCCATACGGCTTTATTAATATCGTCTTGATTAATCTTATTGGTCATTTTATTAGCGGTGCTGGCGGGCATGTATGGTTCCTAAATACTTTGAAAAGTGGGAATTTGATAGTGAGGTAATGATAGCAGGGTCTAGAATGCTTGGCAGATGTTAGTGGCTAGAAGTTCAACTCTAGTAGATATTTATATAAATTAATTGAATAAACTAAGGGGCCAAAGCACAAAAATACTCGATAACAATGTGACTATTATGGGTACTGAGAAGATACGTTTAACAGGGTATATGTATAAGTCATTTAATCATGCTTAGGCGGTACGGAATAGGTACCAACAACATGTGCGACCAAGTCATTAGAGCCCTCTGAATATAAAGAAACTTCGCCTACGATAAGCGTGCGACCTACTTTTAGCAAGCTACACTCAGCAATAATACGTGCTTCTGCTGAGGGTTTACGCAAAAAATTAATGGTCAGGCTTGTCGTCACTGTCAACGGTACAATTCCAATCTTGCCAAGTATAGCTACATAGAGTGCGACATCAGCAATACTCATCAATACAGGACCTGAGACAGTGCCACCAGGACGCAGCTCGTCTATACCGATATCATGTGATAAGGTCGAACCACTATTACCTACTGCTTCAACAATACATTTAGTTTGAGGAAACTCTAACGCTAAAAAGGCAGCTATTTCTTCTTTGGTTGCAGACATACTCCTAGAGTCTAATTATTCTTATGACCTAACCGACTTTCTCATCAAAGGTTAGTGGTCTGTTACTATCGTCGAACGTAGGGAGTGGAGCTTTATTTAAATGAGTTAAAAATCTTTTCTAACTTGTAGGATAGCATTACTGAAAATCAAGACAAATAGGAAGCTTCATTACCATCCTAACCACTTATCTCAAAACTTCACGATAATCATCGTCCTCTGATTCTTACCTGCGCTCAGATTTTTCAATCCTCTATTTCTATATCTAAAGTCATCTTTGCAAGGCATCGTTCTATCTGATTAACATAAAAGTTGGCAGTATGATTTATACCAGCATCTATCCCAATACTACTCTAATAATTGATCACTCGCTGACAGCTTGCTACAAAAAAATTGTCACTGCACTGGTAACAGAATGCTTCACCATCATAATATTGATAATAAGTGAAAAAATTATCTTACGAGTATACAATGAGAATCATGCAGACATCTTGGTTAAGGAACCATTAATTCTTTTAAAACACAAAGCCTAAAGCTGATATTTAAGCTTCAAGACCCACCTTTAAACGCTCGGCAATTGAGGCAACCAAAACACCAATGCCAATAACGTTGCTAATAATACGGGCGGCGTTATCAGCAGTCCGACCTTCATATATTGTCCCCAGCTTATCTTATAATCCTTTTCTGCCAATACATGTAACCACAATAACGTCGCCAAACTACCAATAGGCGTGAATTTTGGTCCCAAATCATTACCAATGACATTGGCATAAATCATTAGTTCTCGAGTAGCAGTGGGCACTTGGGCGCTATCAATCGCCAGCGCGCCTATCAGCGTCGATGGCATATTGTTCATCACAGACGCCACAATAGCGGATAAAAAGCCTGTACCGACCGTCGCAAAGACTGTCCCTTGTTGACCTAACCAGTTAAGTATTTGCGCGCCATAGGCAGTAAGTCCTGCATTGCCCAAACCATAAACCACCAAATACATACCAATTGAAAATAGCACAATTTGCCACGGTGCTTTCTTAAGAATATTAGTCATAGAAAATCTGGCATCACGTCCGCCTTGCCACCAGCGTCCAGCAATCGCCATGAGTATAAGCGCCGCGGCACTCGTCACTACGGAGATAACCAGCCCGAGCGATTCAGTCGCGAAATAAGCGATTAATAATAATGCCAGCAGTGGAAAAGCCGCTCGAAACACCAGCGGGTCTTTGATAGCGGACTGTGGTGAGCTAAGATTTGCCGTTGAGTAGTGTTTAGGAATATGCCGCGCATAAGCAAGCCACAATACCAATAGCGTTGCTAGGACAGAGACGATATTTACCGGTACCATCACCGCCGCGTAGCGACCAAAACCAATATCAAAATAATTGGCACTGACGATATTAACCAAATTAGAAGTCACTAATGGCAAACTTGCGGTATCAGCAATAAAACCAGTGGCAATAATAAAAGCTAAAGCAGATTTGGGGGCAAAATCAAGGCGCAGTAGAATAGCAATCACAATTGGCGTCAGTAGTAAGGCCGCGCCATCATTGGCAAAGAAGGCGGAGATAAACGCCCCTAATAGTACAATCATCGGAAACAACAAACGCCCTTGCCTATTGCCAAGCCGAGCAACGTGTAAGGCCGCCCAGCCAAAAAATCCCGCTTCATCTAAAATAAGAGAGATGATAATCAGGGCGACAAAGGTAAAGGTAGCATCCCAAACGATATCCCAAACAATACCAACGTCAGACCATTGCACCACACCAAATACTAAGGCGACCAAAGCGCCGCCCATCGCACTCCAACCAATGCCAAGCCCTTTAGGCTGCCAGATGACTAAGACCAAAGTTACGATAAAAATAGCGAATGCGAGCATGAAGTAACCTTAATGGGGCAATTGAAGCAATGAAATATTAATAAGGGCAATAATAAAACCAATAATAAAACAAAGAAGTTAGAGCGATTTTTGATTGACGCGTTGCGATACTTCTGCAGCGCTTTCGACCCGTTCTGAATAGCGATCGGTCAGATACGCCGAGCGCCCACGGGTAAGCCAGGTAAATTTGACCAACTCTTCGCAAACATCGACGACGCGCAAATATAATGGTGACATTTTCATGCGATCATTATCATCGAATTCCAAAAACGCTTTTGGGATAGAGGATTGATTAGGGATGGTAATCATGCGCATCCAGCGCCCAAGAATACGCAACTGATTGACGGTATTAAAACTTTGGCTGCCGCCACTGACTTGCATAATAGCGAGGGTTTTACCTTGGGTCGGACGTACGCCGCCTAGCGCCAACGGAATCCAGTCAATTTGCGCTTTCATAATACTGGTAATGCTGCCATGGCGTTCTGGACTGACCCATAGCATGCCTTCTGCCCACTGTGCCAGCTCGCGTAACTCTTGTACCTTTGGGTGGTCGCTATCGGCGTCATCTGGCAGTGGCAAGCCTGATGGATTAAACATTCGCACCTCGCAGCCGTACCAACGCAATAGCCGGCTTGCTTCTTCTGCCGCCAATCTAGAAAATGAGCGCGCACGTAAAGAGCCATATAACACCAATATCCTTGGTGGATGGCGTGGGTCATCTTTACCTATCAAAGACTCAATATCAATAGCTTGTATTTGACTTAAATCAATATTGGGCAAATCGTTTTTAAGTAAATCAACAGTGAGTAAATCATTAGCGCCAATATTGCTATCACACTCGCTATCAAGATTGTCTTCTGCTGCTAGGGTTGCGGTATTTTTAGCCTTTGACATGTTTGACGATTTCCCCATCTTCTTTGGTAAAACTACTGACTGGATTCTCCAGTAATTCAAACACTCGCTCTGACGGTCGGCACAGCGCCGCGCCTTTATTGGTAACAACAATAGGACGATTGATTAAAATAGGGTGCGCTATCATGGCATCAATCAATTGCGCATCGCTCAATGTTGGATTGTCTAAGCCAAGCTCAGCATGGACATTTTCTTTACTGCGTATTAGCTCGCGCGGCGTGATGTGCATCAATGCCAATAGCTCAACTAAGTACTCACGAGACGGCGGTGTTTTTAGGTATTCCACCACGTCTGGCGTCTCACCTGAAGCCTGCATAATAGCCAGTGTATTACGAGACGTGCCGCATTTTGGATTATGAAAAATGATTGGCGTCATAAGGTTTTCCTCTTAACGTTAAAGGGATTAGATTTGGTATATATGAATATTACCAAACAGCCAGGTAATTAAAACAACGTTTGATTAAATAAACAAAGCAACATTTGATTCATTAAAAATTAAACTAAAGAGAAGTATCTTGACCTAATAAAAGCAAAACTATGGCAAAAAAATTACTCATTATAGCGCGAGTTGGATTGGTGGCTATCGGTGCCGTTATCATGGTTGATTGTGCCGTGTTAATGACGGTCGGCAAAATTAACTTTGGCACTGTCGTACCATTCTTATTGGGCAGCGTGTTTGTCACCCATGGGATATTTTGGCATGCCATCCGCAAATTTACTAGGCAAAACCCTTTCCGCAATCGTCTTTGGTATGCGCTATGGCTGCTGTTTTTCATCTGGCTTATAAGCTTCGGGTTATTTATTTTCTCGTTGCAGCAGCAGATTAAGCGCAGCGCGCAGCCTGTGCCTGAGGTCGCGGCGATTATTGTATTAGGTTCAGGTACTATCGCAGGCAAGCCAACACCGACGCTTGCTCAGCGTTTAGATACGGCCGCCCCGCTGATTAAAGCACAGCCAGAGGCGCTAGCGCTGACCAGTGGCGGTATAGGTATGGGGCAGACGCGCAGTGAAGCTAGTATTATGGCGACTTATTTACATGAGACACATGGCATTGCCTTTGAGCACATTTTACAAGAGGGCAAAAGCACCAGTACCGCCGAAAACTTAATCTATAGCCAAGTAATTTTGGCGGCAAAAGGTCTCTCTATTACAGCGCCTATTGCCATTGTGACCAGTGATTTTCATACCATTCGCGCCGCTGCCATTGCCAAGCATCAAGGCTACCAGCAGCCTATTTTACTCGCCAGCCCAACACCGTTATCCATTCGCTACAATGCGTGGTTTCGCGAGTATTTTGCCTTTGTCAGTGGTTGGCTACTTGGGGAATATTGATAGAATTTAATAAAGCGGTTAATAAATTAGCCCGATAAATAAAACCGTTTTTAAATAAAAATAATAACCATAATTAACCAGAATAATAATGGACGGCAGCCCTATGCTCATCGACATCTTATTAACCATTCACTTTATCCTACTGGTGCTGATATCCTTGCGCGTCCTATCGCGCGATGATTTAACCGCGCCAGCACGCTTGGCTTGGATGGTTATCTTATTCGTCTTACCTTATTTTGGCGTATTGGTTTATTGGATGTTTGGTGAGGTGCATTTAGGGCGCAACTTCGCGCGTGAACGTGAAGACATTATCAATAAATTACGTCAACACCGTCCTGCAGTTCTCGGTAGCGATGTGGCGTTAACACTGGCCGTCAAGCCTGAATATCAAGCAGCCTTTGCTTATTCAGCAAAAGCCACCGGTTTTCAGACCACGGTGGGCAATCGCGCCGAGCTGATGGCTGATGCCGCTGAGACCCGCAGTCGTATGATTGCCGATTTTGATGCGGCAACCGATCATATCCATGTGCTGTATTATATTTGGCTGGTCGATGGTATGGGCACTGCTACCGCCCAAGCACTGATTCGCGCCGCAAAGCGCGGCGTTACCTGCCGAGCAATGGTCGATGGTATGGGCTCGCGCAAGATGGTCGGCTCAACGCTATGGCAAGAAATGAAGGACGCAGGTGTACAGCTTAGTGTCGCCCTACCCTTGACCAATATATTCAAAGTGCTGCTATTCAGCCGTATTGACTTGCGTAATCACCGTAAAATTACCGTGATTGATGGCAAGATTGGCTACGCTGGCAGCCGAAATTGTGCCGACCCTGAGTTTATGGTAAAACCCAAATATGCCCCTTGGGTCGATATTATGCTGCGCATCGAAGGCCCCATCGTTGCGCAAACTCAGATGCTATTTGCCAGTGATTGGCTGACTGAAAACCCTGATACGCCGCTCGATAGCTTTCCGTATGCGACGGATTTGCAGCCAAATCTGCCGACCAATGATTTTGCTGCGCAACTTTTCTCTGATGGTCCGACTCAGCGTCACGGCACCACGCCGCAGTTTTTAGGCGCTTTGATTAGCCAAGCTCAACACACGCTAATGATTTCTACGCCTTATTTCGTACCCGATTATTCACTGGTGAGCATTCTATGTGCAACCGCCTATCGCGGGGTTGAGGTGACGATGGTTTTCCCGAAGAAAAACGACTCCTTTATCGTCGCCGCGACCAGTCATAGCTACTATTGGCAATTACTTGAAGCAGGGGTGAAAATCTATGAGTATAAACCTGGGCTGCTACACGCCAAAACTCTGACTGTCGATGGTGAAATCAGCTTGATTGGTTCAACCAATTTGGATTTGCGCAGTTTTCATTTGAATTATGAAAACAATATCGTCTTTAGTGATAACAAACTGACCGCCGATATCATGGAGCGCCAATATCAGTATATCGCTGATTCTGATGAAGTGACGCTTGAAGAGGTTAACGACTGGCCGCTGTCTTATCGGATTTGGAATAATATCGTTGCCACTATGGGACCCGTTTTATAAATGAATCCTTGTTAATGAATCCTTGTTAATGAGTACTTATTAATGAGTACTTATTAAAGAAAAACTCTTAACATGAAACAATTTGTCATTAAATGTACTTTATTAATTCTATTGAACAGCTGTTCTTTGCAAAATATAGATGACAAACTTAGCTTCTGTTGCAAAAGGTTTCGCTGCCACCTCTGCTAGTAGCGCCTGTCTTTTGTCGCTACGCGCACGATACGCATAAGGGGTCATGGTCATTAAATCCGCCAAACCCTCTGCCGATAAATTTAAACTACTGCTGACATGATTGGTTTCTAGCAGCTGAAAATAAGGCGCTAATTCCTGCAAAAACTTCTCAGAATCATGCTCACGGACGTCATCAAATAACGCCTCACGCATCGTCGCTAAATGCCCCATATCGGGCTTGGCAATGATTAGATAGCCTGCATCGCTTAATACCTCATTAAACGCCTCTGGCAAGATGGGGCTAAAGATACTGCTAATACCATTGATGCTATGCGCCCGTAATGGCAAATGCGCCGCGCTGGTGACCAGTGGATAGATGACTGCCGCTTTAATTATCTCTGTGACAGAATCGTCTTTAACTGGCTGATACCAAAGACGACCTAAAGCCTTACTGGTTTTCGCCAGCTCTACGACGGCAGGTTTACTGATATCCGCTGCAATCAGTACATCCATTCCGGTTTGTGCCATTGCCTGCGTGTAATAGCCTTCACCGCAGCCAATATCTAGCCAATTAATGAGCTTATCTTTTTGGTCAGGAATGGCTTTTTTTGCCGTCAATAATGCCGCCATCTTTTGGCAAATTAAGTCATTTAAGGGCTGATAATGTCCGGCATTTAAAAACCGTTTGCGCGCATCAATTGATTGCTGACTGTCGCCCGGTGCTTTAGATTTTTTTTGTTGTACTGGTAATAGATTAACATAACCCTGACGCGCCACATCAAACGGATGAGACGTTTGCTTTGGGTGCAAGCTGCCATCACAGCGCCACGTATCATCAGCGGGTTGCAGGGGTGATTGGCAAAGGGGACAAATAAATAAGCTCACAAGTATCTCAACGTCATCACAATATGGCTGCCATTTTAACAAAGTTCAGGCTTCGTAAGGGATAAAAGGCATAACAAAAGAGAAGATAGTGTAGGACATAAAAAAGCCATCTCAGATTTTAAGATGGCTTTTGATTTGAATTTTTTTTGATTCGAAACTGTTTGACGACTTAACGCAGTTTTAAGGTCATCAGCCCAAGAATCACAAGAATAATGGCAATAATCCAAAACCTTGCCACCACTTGCGTCTCTTTCCAGCCAATCTCTTCAAAGTGATGATGCAATGGTGCCATACGAAAGACGCGCTTTTTACGCAGTTTATACGAGCCAACCTGTAGCATGACCGACAATGCTTCGGCGACAAATAAACCGCCCATAATGGCAAAGGCAATCTCTTGACGGGTCATAACCGCAATCGTACCGAGCATCGCGCCCAATGCTAACGCCCCAACATCACCCATAAATACTTGCGCTGGATGAGCGTTAAACCATAAGAAACCAAGCCCCGCGCCAATCATCGCGCCGCAAACAATAATCACTTCCGAGTTATAGGCAATATAAGGTACATGCAAGTAATCCGCAAAGCGCACGTCACCAGAAACATAAGCCATGGCGCCTAAACCTGCTGCAACCAAAACCACGGGCAAAATAGCCAAACCGTCCAAGCCATCGGTTAAGTTGACGGAGTTAGAAGCACCATTAATCACAAAGTAGGTAAAGATAATAAAACCAATACCAAACGGCACGGCGGAGAAGGGAATTATCCAATCTTTAAAAATCGGTAGCAGCAAATCTTGCATCTCACGCGTGGTCGCCATATCCGGCTGTAAGGTAGCAATATAATATAAAGATATACCGACGAATAATGCGCCCATCGAGAGCCAAAAGTATTTTTTGCGGGCGATCAGACCTTTGGGGTCTTTATATTTAATTTTAAGCCAATCATCTGCCCAACCGACTGCGCCAAAGATAACCATGACAATGAGCAAAATCCATACATAGGGATTGTTTAATCGCGCCCACAATAAGGTTGAAACCCCAATCGCGCTCAAAATCAGCACCCCACCCATGGTCGGCGTACCGGTTTTGGCCAAATGCGACTGCGGACCATCATTACGAATCGCCTGACCGTACTTCAGCGCACGCAGACGGCGAATGACGCGCCCCCCCAAAATCATGCTAAAGGCAAGCGCGGTAATGACCGCTAGTAACGCGCGCAGCGTCAACGAAGAAACCGCAGAAAACGGCGTATAATACTGACCAAGCCAGCCAAACAACCAAACTAACACCGCCTACTCCTCGACTAGCGCATTGATAAGGGTTTCCATTTCCATGGAACGTGAACCTTTAAACAGCACCGTACAAGGCTGCGCTTGCTGTGCTTGTAAATAAGGCTGTAAATAGGCCAATAAACTGTCTTTATCAGCAAAGGCATGGGCGTTGATAGCAGAAATCTCTTTTGAGCCTGCCACCGTATAAGGGGCATATTCACCAACACACAGCAACACATTGATGCCAGTGGTCGCAATCGTACGACCCAAGCTTTGATGCTCGCTGACCGCCGCTTCTCCAAGCTCCGCAATATCACCGAGTACCATCACTTGCGTACCCGTTTGCGCCGCAAGCACCTTAGCTGCCGCTCGCACCGAATGCGGATTGGCATTATAAGTATCATCAATCAAACGATGCATACCGAGTAATTGGCTGTTTAAGCGCCCCTTAGCAGGACGGGCATTTTCAAGTCCGACGACGATATCACTGATATCGATATTTAACGCATGGGCACAAGCAGCAGCGGCCAAGGCATTATTGACATTATGCTCGCCCGCTAGCGGCAGATTGATATCATGAACTTGGCTGCCAATATGCAGCTTAAATTCACTACGCTCAGGTTCAACATCTAAATGGCTGGCACTGACATCAGTATTACCAAAGCCAATCACATGAGAGGTATGCTCTTCAGCGATACGGCGCAGCTTATTGGTAAAGTCATCTTTATCAGGAACGATAGCGTACTGCGTGTCATTTAAAGTATGGTAAATCTCAGCCTTGGTTTGGCAAATGCCTTCACGGCTGCCAAATTCCCCTAAATGCGCGGTACCAATATTGAGAACACAAGCGACATCCGGCTTTACAATCTCAGTAGTATAAGCAATCTCACCAATATGGTTAGCGCCCAGCTCCAAAATCGCATAGCGATGATGATCGGATAATTCGAGCAACATCATCGGCACACCCAAGTCATTATTTAGGTTACCACGGGTAATCAGCGTCGGCGCCAAGCGTCCAAAGATACTACCGAGCATCTCTTTGCAGGTGGTTTTGCCGCTAGAACCAGTAATGGCAATCACGGTCAAATTTTTATGCTGCTGACGACGATAAGCTGCCAATTGCCCTAACGCCAAACGCGTGTCATCAACAACTAATTGCGCAATATCAGCAGAAATGGGGCGTGAAACGATAGCCGCAACCGCACCTTGTTCGATGGCAGTAGCGATATAATCGTGACCATCAAAATTATCACCGCTGAGCGCCAAAAAGATATCGCCCGCTTTAATAGTACGAGTATCGGTAGCGATACGCGTACTGCTAATTGATGTGCTTGCGTCAGTGCTGTTATTGCTTGATGTTACTTGACCATCAGCAAATTGCCAATGTCCACCCAGTGTTGCGGTTGCCGCAAGCAGATTGTCTACTTGCCAAACATACAGCCCTTGCGACTGAATGCTGTTATCGTTGTCGGCTGTCATAATGATTACCTTATATATGATGACTACTTATCTTTGATATTTAATGATATCTGTTTTTTAAAAAGTATAAAAAATGAGGCGCAGGCGCTATTATTTATCTATAAAGGCTATACGCGCCCTGCTTGCTTTAAAGCGTTTTGCAAAATAACGCTGTCGTCAAAATCATAACGAACATGGTTAATTTCTTGATAGGTTTCATGACCCTTGCCCGCGATAACGACAATATCATCAGGCGCTGCTTGATTGACCGCATATTCGATGGCGGTTTGGCGCGCCGGTTCGATATGGGCTCGCTGATATTGCTCGTTTGTCATGCCCGCTTGCATATCTTGCAAGATTATATTTGGGTCTTCGGTACGTGGATTATCCGCCGTCAATACAACGTTATCGGCGCCTGCCAATCCTGCTTGCGCCATCAATGGGCGCTTGCCAGCATCACGGTCGCCGCCACAACCAAACACTGCCCATAGCTGACCTTTACAATGGGTTTTTAGGCTGGCAAGTACTTGGCTTAATGCATCAGGCGTATGCGCATAATCAACGATAAAGCAACCATCATTGGATGGCACACGCTGCATACGCCCAACCGCCCCTTGTAGCTGCGGGATAACGGCCGCAATGCGCTTCAAACTAATCCCTAGGGCTACAGCTGCGGCAATAGCAGCCAGCAAATTGGCAGCATTAAAACGCCCGAGTAATGGGCTGACGACGTTTATAAAATTAATTTTTCCATTGCCAAAATCAGTACGCAGCGCAATCTCAACACCCTGCAAACTTGGCTTGATTTCAGCGGCAACAAAGGTTGCAGATTTTGCTGGGTCTAAACTATAGGTCCAAACCGTTAATTGGCTGGCATGCGCGGTGTCGAGCATAATTTGTGCATGCTCATCATCGATATTGATGATGGCGTGGGTTAACTCTGAGAAATGTGCTTTATCAAACAGCTTGGCTTTTGCCGCCGCATACTCTGCCATATCGGCATGATAATCTAGATGATCACGGCTTAAATTGGTATAAATCGCCACCGATACAGGCATCCCTTGTAAGCGCTGCTGATCTAAACCGTGCGAGCTTGCTTCTAATGCCAATAGCTCAGCATTCTCTGTACCCATTTGATATAAGAACTTCTGTACCGCTAAGGCATCACCGGTGGTATGGCTGGCTTGCACTAAAGCGCCTAATCTACCGTTCCCAGCCGTGCCCATCACGGCGCTACTCATCCCAGTCAGCTGCGTCAATTGCGCCACCAATTGGCTGATAGTGGTTTTGCCATTGGTGCCCGTTACTGCGACGACCGTCGGCAAGATTACAGGCTGCTGATATTGCAAACGCGCCTGAATCAAGTCACCTAAAAAATCACGGATATTGGGCACATATAATACCGGGCAAGGCAGGCCGTCCAATTGCTGCTGTGCGATAGATTCAGCATTATCATCAGTTAAAGCAAGATTGGCATGCGGCGGTACATTAGCTTTAATAAGCAAAGCGCGCGGGTCAATTTCTGCTAGGATAAACGCCGCATTTTGCGCGGCTTGATAGAGGTAGTCACGACTTTTTTGACAGTTTGGCGTATGACTTTTTAATAACACAAAAACGTCATTGGCTGCCAACTGACGGCTGTCTAAGCAGAACTGCTCAAATGGGATATTGGCAAGCGATGTTTTTAGATTGGGCAACTGATTGTTAGATGTATTTATCAGCGTTGTCAATGCTTGCGCTAGGCTTTGTTTGTCTTTGTGGTTCTGCCTATGACTGTCGCTACCGCTGGCTTCAATCAGCTGTTGCAAGGTGACTGTGGTGCTGCTTGGCGACGAGATAGACGGAGTCATTGGCAAATCCTAAACGGTTAAAACGCATCAAATGGTTAATAGCGGAATATTTAAAAAGATTACTTTTTTACCTACTGTTCTTCGGTTTTTAACGGCTTATCTAACGGCACATTATACAAACGCAGCGCCTCTTTCATGACGTTATGGAAAACAGGAGCGACGGTTAAGCCCGCATAAATCTGACCACGCGGGTCTTCGATAAGTATGACACCGACCAGCTTAGGATTAGACGCTGGCGCCATACCCGCAAAGACGTTACGATATTGGTCCGTATAGTAGCCACCTTTTGGATTGATACGGCGCGACGTTCCTGTTTTACCAGCAACGCGATAACCATCGATAGCAGCACCCTTAGCCGTACCACCCGGTTCGGTGACACTTTCCATCATTTGTACGATAGACATGGCTTGCTCATGGGCCATGATACGCTTACTGGGCGGCCGCTCGCCATCTTTGGTCAGCGTTAATGGATGCATAACCCCGCCTGCTGCCAGCGCCGAATAGGCTTGTGCTACCTGCGCCAATGTCACTTGCAGACCATAACCATAACTGACCGTCGCCCGTCTTGAGGTTTCTTTCTCTTTTGGCGTCACGACAAGTCCACTGCCCTCACCGGGGAATTGCAGCGGTGTTTTTGACCCAAAGCCAAACTGTTTTTGCATATTGGTAATGGCATCAGGCGGCAGTGATAACGCAATCTTGGTCGAGGCCACGTTACTAGACTTCTGTAGCAACGTACCCAGAGTAATACGACCTAGATTATTATGATCGCGAATCGTATAACCACGCACACGGATAGAGCCAGGATTGGTATCAATCAATGACGTCGTCGTATACTTGCCTGAATCTAAAGCGGCGGCGACAGTAAATGGTTTCATCACCGAACCGGGCTCAAAGACATCAAGCAGCGCCCGGTTACGTTGGTTTTCACCGGTCATCTCATTAAGATTGTTGGAGTTAAATGATGGCCACGTCGATAGAGCAAGCACTTCACCGGTTTGCACATCGACGATCATACCCGTTGACCAGCGCGCTTTTTGCAAGCGGCCGGCTTTTTCCAGCTCTTTATAAAGCAAGTACTGCAAGCGCGAATCAATCGTTAACGCCACGTCTTTACCGGGTATCTCTGGTTCAATTTGCTTGATTTCTTTCAAACTGTTTTGCTTGGCATCTTTGAGTACCAATACTTTACCATCATCGCCCGCCAGCTCAGTTTCATACTGACGTTCGATACCAGCGCGGCCTTCGTAACCGCCTTCAGGGTCATCGGCGTTTTGGCCCATAAAACCCAACAGCTGCGAGTTCGGTTGTGGCTGTGGATAATAGCGCTGGAAGAAGTTTTTCTCATAGACGCCCGGAAAATCAAGCGAGCTAACGCTTTGAGCAATCTCAGGGGTGACTTTATTGAGTAGCGGCAGATAATGCGAGCCTGCGCCCGATGGCAGCGCCGCTTTAACGGCTTCCTCATCGGTTACATCGATACTGTCATCGATAGCCGTGACTTTTTTAAGCTCAGTGACTGAAATATTGGCCGCTGCTGCAAGGGTAGTCAAATCCATATTATCCAAGCGCTTTTGCATACGCGCGACCAGCTTTGGACTATCGGGATTGGTCAAAATAATGCGTTTAAGCTCATAATATTCGCGCGCATAATCATGCGGGCTAAAAGAAACCGTCGCTAGAGGCGCACTGACTGCTAAAGGCAAATCATTACGGTCGGTAATCATACCGCGATAGGATTTTTGCGTGCGCACGCTGGTGATAAGCTCGTTACCTTTATCTTGGTAAAATTGAGCGTTGGCCACTTGTAAATAATAAGCACGGCCGATAAGACCTACCAAAATCAGCAGCGCTAGCGCCCAAATCATACGAAAACGGTTTTTATCTTGCTCGACACCGCCACGCGAAGAGGCGCCAGACGCTTTACCCAAAAACGCTCTTTTACTTTTTAGGTTTTTAACACTGGTATAAGCGCCCTGCTCTTCGTTCTTTTTGAGGCGACCAAACAGCTTGGCTTTACGGCCATCACTGGTTTTATTATCAGGCTTGCTACTCGTTTGCCCAGATTTGGCGGCACTGGCACGGCGTAACGGCTTGGTGACTTTGCCGCTGGCTGGTTTTTTGTTGTTATTCTTAGCGGCAGCTTTATCACTATTGGCATTGGATTTTTTATCACTCATCGTCCAGCCTCCGCTGCATCAGCATCGTTTGTAGGAATCTCAGGAGATAAATCCGTAGAAGCCCGTGGCTCGATGACTTCAGTTTCAGCTTTATTTTCATCTGCGCCATCAGACTCGACGATTGGCGTCATTGTTGCTGGTGCAACTGCCGCACCTGGTTGGATAATCAGCTTATCTTTAAGGGTTGGCGAAAACATACCCAGTTCAGCAACGGCACGACTGGCAATTTGCGGGGTCGCACTAAAGGTTTGCTGCTCGATGAGCAAACGCTGATGTTCTACTTGCAGTTTGCGCTCTTGTTTTTTCATGTCTTGCAAGGTTTTATAATCCTGATGATATTGCTGCACGCCTTCAGCAGTTTTGATACCGCTCCAGATAATTGCTGCCGCCAATAGCAATAATATGGCCACGTAAATACTGACCATATTAAATCGGCGCACGAATAATTCGCCAACATCGGTATTAGGAGGCATTGCGGCGCGGCGGTTTACAGGTTTGTCAGATATTGCCATGACGATCTCAAAAAAGTGAACTTCAAAATATAAAAAGCGCTAACCATTTGCGAGTGATCACACCCTCATGAGCCATCAGCACCATCAATAAAAACAAATAAGATTAGAAATAAAACAAAACCAAGCAAAAAAGTAACTGCTGAGCCTAGCAGAGAATGTTTACAGCTTTTTAACAGCCGCGTAATCATTAAAACATTCAGTCATATTCTAACCACATAATTTAATAGGAATATCTATGGCTGAACGTCTGCTACATAATCCGTATCGGTACGGGTTGCCAGTCGTAACCATGCACTACGCGAGCGCGGGTTTTGGCTGATTTCTGCTTTACTAGGACCGACGCGTTTTGGCTTGCTAAAATAACGCGGACGCTTAGGCGGCATCGGCAAATTCTCATCTTCTGGATACTGACCTTTACTATGACGCTGCAAAAACTGCTTAATACGGCGATCTTCTAAGGAATGAAAACTAATCACCGCCAACTGTCCGCCCGACTTTAAAATCGGAATGCTTTGTTCTAAAAAGTCGTCAACATCGCCAAGCTCATTATTAATGAAGATACGCATCGCTTGAAAACTTTGCGTCGCTGGATGCTTACCGCGTTGCCAGTTTGGGTGCGCGACTTTTATCACTTCTGCTAGCTCAAGCGTGGATTCATAACTGTCCATTTGCTTGATCGCACGGGCAATACGGCGGCTATGGCGCTCTTCGCCAAACTCATACAGTACATTAGCCAGAGTCTCATCCTCGACTTTCTCTAGCCATTCAGCAACCGACTGCCCGCGGCTGGTATCCATACGCATATCGACCGCACCATCACGCATAAAACTAAAACCGCGACTGCCATCGTCAATTTGTGGCGATGAGATACCCAAATCCGCCATTAATCCATCAACTTGCGTGATACCCATTGCCGCTAGGCTATCAGTCAAGGTCGCAAAGCTGTCATGCACCACTTTTACGCGACTGTCGCTATTTGCCAATTCATGAGCAACGCTAATGGCCGTTGGGTCTTTATCAAACACAATCAAGGTTGCGTCGTCGGCCAGCTGACTCAATAGCAAGCGACTATGGCCACCACGGCCAAAGGTTGCATCGACGTAGATGCCACTCATTTGTAAGCTATTCTGTCCTGCGTCGTCTGTTTGCTTGGGCAGTGATTTGACACCCAATACCGCGGCGACCGTTTCTTGCAGTAGCACCGCATCATGAACGAAACTTAATTCATCAGAAGTGGTTGGCTCTGTTATAGCAGCTACAGACTCTTGAGCGGGTGAATTAGCAGAGTCACTCTCTACAACAAAGTCATTTTCCACCGCAGACAAGTCACGCGCTGACTTAGCGTTATCAGTGGCTGACGAAAAGGTTGTTTTAAGATCTTGCTTACTTTTTGACTTATTATTCGATATGGACACAAACGACTCAGTAGATGACGACCATTTTGGTCAGTAATAGTAAAAAATCAGATGAAAATAAACAAGTTATGACTTGTCTAACATTATTATCGCAAGGATACACTGGTAGTCAAGCGCTAGACGGGCTTTTCGTTAAAAATATCCCATCTCTCTGTTATACTAGCGCTATATTTTACGCTATTTTTCTACCTTGACGGCTATTGTTTGTGCCGTATTTTTTGTTCAAACTTGTCATGCACATTTATTATTAATACTTTTAACCGCCATTTTTCACTGCCATATTCATTAACCACCCTATTCTGAGAATTTTATGATGCAATCATCGACTTCAAGTAACAGCACGCGCCCTGTCCGTACTCGTATCGCGCCTTCACCGACTGGCTTTCCGCATGTCGGCACCGCTTATATTGCGCTATTTAATTTAGCCTTTGCCAAAGCCCACGGCGGCGAGTTTATTTTACGTATCGAAGACACTGACCAAACGCGCTCAACCGAACAATCTGAAAAAATGATTTTGGATGCGCTACGTTGGGTTGGTCTTGACTGGAGCGAAGGTCCAGATATCGGCGGTCCGCATGCGCCTTATCGTCAGAGCGAGCGTAGCGATATTTATAAAAAGCATGCCGAGCAGCTCATAGAAAACGACCATGCGTTTCGCTGCTTTTGTAGCAGTGAAGAGCTTGATGCCATGCGTGCTGCGCAAATGACCAATGGCGAAACGCCGCGTTACGACGGTCGCTGTGCCCATTTAGCCCCAGAGAAAACCGCGCAATTGGTTGCTGAGGGCAAACCAAACGTCATTCGTATGCGCGTGCCTACCGAAGGCGTCTGTCAAGTGCAAGACATGCTACGCGGTACGGTTGAGATTCCTTGGACGCAAGTCGATATGCAAGTGCTGCTAAAAACCGACGGCATGCCAACTTACCATCTAGCCAACGTCGTCGATGACCATTTAATGGACATCAGCCATGTGTTGCGCGGTGAAGAGTGGCTCAACTCTGCGCCCAAACATCAGCTGCTTTATGAATATTTTGGTTGGGAGATGCCGGTTCTTTGCCATATGCCGCTACTACGTAATCCAGATAAATCAAAGCTGTCTAAGCGTAAAAACCCAACCTCTATCACTTACTACCGTGATGCCGGTGTACTACCTGAAGCGCTGCTCAATTATCTTGGTCGTATGGGCTACTCTATGCCTGACGAAGCGGAGAAATTTACCTTAGAGGAAATGATTGCCAGCTTTGATATTCAGCGTGTGTCCCTTGGCGGTCCTATTTTCGACATCGAAAAGCTCAATTGGCTTAACGCCGAATGGTTACGTGCGCTAACGCCAGAAGAACTCAAAAACAAAATCCTCGACTGGGCAAGTAACAGCGATAAATTAACCGCTATCGCCGCAGCAATCCAGCCACGTATTGAATTATTGTCTGATGCGGTCAATTGGGGCGGCTTTTATTTCCAAAACCTACCTGCTATCAATGCCGAAAGCTTTACCCATAAATCACTGACGCCTGAGCAAATTACTGAGATGCTGCAACTGGCGCTTTGGCAGCTAGAAACCTTGCCAACGTGGTCAGAAGAAAACATCTACGCCACCCTAAAAGGTCTTGCGGCTCACCTTGATATTAAGATGCGTGACTTTATGGCGCCATTCTTTATCGCTATCGCTGGTAGCACCTCATCGACGCCTGTCATGAATTCTATGGCAATTATCGGCGCTGATATGACATTGACACGCTTACGTCATGCAGTTGACGTACTAGGCGGCTTGGGTAAAAAGAAACTAAAAAAACTTGAGAAACAAGCAGCAGAATTGCCAGACTTCTTAGCTGATAAATAGTTTGGCAGCTGAATAGTTTTTGCAATTTTTAATTAAAAATTGGATTAATAAATAATAAAAAGGGGTCAGGCTAATACTGCCCCTTTTTTACGTTAATCTCAGCATTTAAAATTCAACACCTTCATTGGAAATAAACATGGCCGCCAAAACCGTCACCATCGAAAGCAAAGATTATGTCTTTAATACCCTCAAAGAAGCGCAGAATTACTATGATGCCATCGTAAAAGAGCTATACGACGCAAAACTTACCCTGACAACCGGTCAAGACTTTGAAGATTTAAAATGGATATATAGCACTTACTGTAAGTATACCAAGCAGAATTTAGATAAATTAAACAATTCTGACATTGTTGGTTTTAAAGGTATAAGTACTGTCCGAGAAAAAGGTGGTCAATATATCCCAACGGAATGCTGTGCAATCATTTTTTCTGACAGCAGCTCTAACTGTACGGAAGAAGAATTCTTTACCGACAAAGCCCTAAAAGAGATTGCCATCAAGCAAAATCCGCGCTAATTTAAGCTTATTAAGCAGCTAAAATGGCTTTAAACGCTTTTTTTTGCATATTTATGCATTATTTTTCAAATAGCAGTTGACAAGACTGCCGGTCTTACATAAAATACGCACACTCTTAGCGAGGGGCTATAGCTCAGTTGGTAGAGCACTTGCATGGCATGCAAGGGGTCAACGGTTCGACTCCGTTTAGCTCCACCATACTATTTATCGCAACGCTCAGTATTACTGAAACTTGATATAAATACTCGCTAGTAGGACGATATCAGCACCTAGGCACAGCTTGCTCTGTTATTAATAGATAAGCTCTCTGATATTGTGAAGTACCGTTGTAACCACGGGTTATAACACTCTATGCGTCCCCATCGTCTAGAGGCCTAGGACACCGCCCTTTCACGGCGGTAACGGGGGTTCGAATCCCCCTGGGGACGCCACTATTCGGCGTCACTTATTAGCACTTTTGCTTAGCACCTTTTAAGCATCAGGTTAGACTAATAAGCGAACAATAAAAAAGCCCAGTCATCATACGGTGACTGGGCTTTTTTATGTCTGTGGTTTTTAAAAATGGCTATCAAGGCTGTATAAGTCCTTGGGAATATTGATAGAATGCAAGGTAAAGGCGCTCTATAAACTATAGATATTTGAAGCTATCACAAGGATGTATTGGCTATGTTTG
The DNA here is from genome assembly GCF_027919975.1 of Psychrobacter sp. ANT_H3. Classification (NCBI taxonomy): domain Bacteria; kingdom Pseudomonadati; phylum Pseudomonadota; class Gammaproteobacteria; order Moraxellales; family Moraxellaceae; genus Psychrobacter; species Psychrobacter sp. ANT_H3. The sequence goes on from NZ_JAQISM010000024.1 coordinate 24,716, forward strand.
GTATTGAGAATTATCTAGGGTTTGTCATGGCGGCCATTTTGCTAAACCTAACCCCTGGTAGCGATAGCATGTATATCATCACCCGTAGCATTTCACAGGGTAGCCAAGCAGGGTTTTATTCTGTGTTAGGTATCATCTCAGGCATTTTAGTCCATACGTTGTTAGCAGCGCTGGGCTTGTCCATCATTTTGGCCAATTCTCCACTGGCATTTATGATCGTCAAATATATCGGTGCTAGCTACTTATGTTATTTGGGCGTAAAAATGCTTATGAGCAAGCAGCAGCCTTTGATAGCCGAGAGTTTACAAGAAAACGAAAAATCTTCGTCCGCTAAGACTCTAGATCATTGGCAAATATATAAACAAGGTGTACTCACCAATACCTTTAATCCAAAAGTCGCATTATTCTTTTTGGCATTCTTCCCGCAGTTTATCGATGCCAGTTATGCTTATAGCATGGTGTCGTTTATCATTTTAGGATTGACCTTTGCTGTTACTGGCTTTATATGGTGCTCCTGCTTAGCATTACTAGCGTCAAAATTCAGTGAAAACCTAAGAAAGAACCCCTCTATCGAAGTGATTTTAAATAAAATAAGCGGTGTGGTGTTTGTTGGCTTGGGGATTAAACTGTTGACTGATAAGGGTTGAAACCATCGGATTAAATAGCAGAGGAAATAATAATGAATGATGATACTAAGCAAAAAATCACTTTATTACTTGAAGAGTTAGTTAATACTCCATGCTCAGAGTCAAGGCAAGTAGCAATAAAGCTTGAACTAGATAAACTGTCTCCTGACCCATTTTGGAGTGACTATATATTCTGGAGTGAGGAGTATGTAAACGAAAATGGAAATATAAATTATGAGGCGTTTTTTGATAAAATTTCTGAGTATCCAAATTCTCATGAGTATAAAACAAAGAGTCGCATTTTAGAGTTGGCTAAAAAACTTATTATTAGAGATTTCTCTGATATTAGTGAAGTTGATATAGTAAATGAAATCAATGAACTATCTCCTGATATCAGCTGGACGAACTATCTTTTTGTTGATAAAACCTGCTTAAAAAATGACGGTAGTATCGATCAAGAAAAATTCTTAAATAAAATATTTAAGGAGAGCTGGAATGAGAACTTCAGATAATGTAATGGAATAGATTTTCAGATACTTTTTCTTTTTTCTAGCCCAATAAAAAGCCCAATCCCCTACTTTAACTGGGACTGGGCTTTTGTATGATAAATAGAGCTAGCTATTAAGCAGCATTTTTACTCTCAGCTGCCAATTGACGTAGCACATAGTGCAATACACCGCCGTGACGCACGTATTCGCGCTCTTTTGGCGTCTGTAGCATGACATTGACATCAAAGCTCTCAGTTGAGCCATCGGCACGTGTGGCCGTAACCTTGGCGATTTTGCTTTCGCCATTATTAAGACCTGTGATGCTCAGCACCTCAGAACCGTCTAAATTATAGGTCGCGGCATTTTCACCGTCTTTAAAGGTCAATGGCAAGACACCCATACCGACTAGGTTTGAGCGGTGAATACGCTCAAATGAGCTGGTCAATACCGCTTTTACGCCAAGCAAAATCGTACCCTTCGCGGCCCAGTCACGACTAGAGCCAGAGCCATATTCTGCCCCGCCAAGTACCACGAGCGGACGCTTTTCTTCTTTATACTTCATCGCCGCATCATAGATGGCCATTTCTTGACCGTCTTGTAGCGTCGCGCTATCGCCGTTGAAGTAATAAGTGTAGCCGCCCTCTTTACCGCCCATCATAGTGTTTTTGATGCGGATATTGGCAAACGTACCGCGCGTCATGACCGCATCATTACCACGGCGTGAGCCATAGCTGTTGAAGTCGGCTTCCATTACACCGCGCTCTTGCAGGTACTTACCCGCAGGAGAATTGGCATCGATATTACCGGCTGGTGAGATATGATCCGTGGTGATTGAATCACCGAATAGACCCAAGATACGCGCGCCTTCGATATCAAGGATACCCTCTGGCTCCATGGTCATACCATCAAAGAACGGTGGGTTCTTAATGTACGTAGACTCTTCGCTCCATGGGTACAGCTGGCTATCAGCTGAGCTAATGGCGTTCCATGCAGCACTACCGTCAAACACTTCACCATAGTTTTTACGGAACATATCAGCGTCGATATTATTGGCAATCAGCTCATTAATTTCTTCTGACGTTGGCCAAATGTCTTTTAGGAAGACATCATTACCGTCGTTATCCTGACCTAGTGGATGCGTGGTTAAGTCAATATCGACGGTACCTGCCAGCGCATACGCAACAACGAGCGGTGGTGACGCCAAATAACTGGCTTTGACGTGTGAGTGAATACGACCTTCAAAGTTACGGTTACCTGACAATACAGCTGCGGCAACCAAATCGCCTTCTTCGATAGCCTCTTCAATCGCCCCTAATAGCGGACCTGAGTTACCGATACAAGTGGTACAACCATAACCAACTAGGTAGAAGCCGATTTTCTCGAGCTCATCCATTAGCTGAGACTTTTCAAGGTAATCAGTCACCACTTTTGAGCCGGGAGCCAGTGAAGTCTTAACCCATGGCTTAGCCGTTAGACCTTTTGCAGCGGCTTTTTTCGCAACCAGACCTGCACCTATCATCACTGCTGGGTTTGAGGTATTGGTACAAGAAGTAATCGCCGCGATAACGACAGAGCCATCACGCAATCTATACTCTTCGTCTTCGATTTTGACCGTGCAATAAGTACTGCCTTCCGCGCAGAAAGGATTGGGTTTTGCCGCCAGAGTTTTTGCTTGATCTTGCTTACCGCCTTCTTCATCAAAGCGTACCTTGGCTTCAACTTCTTTCTTACGGTCTTTGGTCATCGCCGTCAAGGTTTCACCAAATTTTTCATGCATATCAGATAGATTGATACGCTGCTGTGGCAAGTTTGGACCGGCAAGTGCTGGCTGTACGGATGATAAATCTAGCTCTAACTTACTTGAGTAAGTCGCTGCTGGCGTATCGGCATCGTGCCATAAGCCTTGCGCTTTGGCATATTTTTCAACCAGCTCAATCTGGTTTTCTTCACGACCTGACAGACGTAGATAATCAATCGCCATTTGGTCAATCGGGAAAATACCACAAGTCGCGCCATACTCTGGTGCCATGTTGGCAATCGTTGCACGATCAGCAAGTGGCATACTGTGTAGACCTTCGCCATAGAACTCGACGAATTTACCAACCACGCCATGCGCACGTAGCATTTCAACCACACGTAATACCAAATCCGTCGCAGTGACGCCTTCGGTTAATTTACCCGTCAGCTCAAAGCCAACGACTTGTGGAATCAGCATCGATGATGGTTGACCAAGCATTGCCGCTTCCGCTTCAATACCGCCAACACCCCAACCAAGGACGCCAATACCATTAATCATCGTGGTGTGACTGTCCGTACCAAACACCGTATCAGGATACGCAGTCAGCTCACCGTCGACATCAGCAGCCATTACCACGCGGGCTAGATATTCAAGGTTAACCTGATGCACAATACCCGTTGCTGGTGGCACGACCACAAAGTTTTTAAAGGCATTTTTGCCCCAATGTAAAAACTCATAACGTTCATTGTTACGTTTAAACTCAATTTTCTCGTTTAAATCCAGTGCATCTTCGCGGCCATAGGCATCGACCTGTACAGAGTGGTCAACGACCAATTCACTTGGGATAAACGGGTTAATTTGCTCAGCGTTACCGCCAAGCTCAACGACTGCATCACGCATCGCTGCCAAATCGACCACCGATGGCACACCGGTGAAATCTTGCAGGACAACACGCGCTGGCATAAAGGCAATTTCTTTTGACGCTTCTGCACCTGCGTCCCAATTGGCAACCGCTTCGATGTGATTTTTGCCGACAGATTGGCCATCATCTTCATTACGTAATAGGTTTTCTAAGACGATTTTCATACAAAATGGCAGCTTACTGATGTTCTCGTAAGTGTTGGTCAGCTTTGGCAGGCTGTAATAAGCGTGCTCCTTGCCATCGACCGAAATGGTGTCTTTTACATTAAAAATATCACTCATGGTAGCTTCCTTATCGTTGTTATAGATCCTGAACATAAATGACTCTTGAACTAATATGACTATCAATCAATAAGCATTTATGCTGATAACTGGTGGCTAAATAGATGGTGGTTTAGTTGTTCTTAAATTAAATGGATTTGTTAAATTGAATGGCTATTTTAGTTTCTAACAAGCGCTAAATTAAACGTTTAACAATAGCTAAGTGCCCTAGCCAACTGTGCTTTTACTCTAACAAACCCTGTGTTAATAACAGTTTTATTAATACAGCGACGTTAACAAAAGTTATAAGCATCTGTTTAGCGTTTAACAGTAACGCCCTTTTACCATAACAAATAACCCGCCCTTTGTTAACGTCTAGATGGTGTTGAATCGTGGCACAATCGTAAACGCGATAGTGCGTCCATGCTTTAGCGGTTAAGGGTTCACAGTTAACTGACAAGGTATGAACTTATCTTTTATTTTTGACGGCGACGACCGCTACGAAAGACTTGGCTGTCCTCATAAAAGCTCGAATTGGCATTTTCTGCCCAATAGTGCGGTACCCCCAAAATGGGTAATGGAGACAGTTTGCGCGGTGTCACATCTGGTTGTGATAATAACGCGTCCATATAATCAGCTACTCTTTTATCCAAATGACTAATGCGCTCAGATAGCGATAAGGCAAAAAAATCTTGCGTGACATTTATCACGATACTATGGGCGCATAATGCCTTGCGTGGCTGAAGTAGCTTCTCTAACAGTGCATGACCAAAAATATAAACTGCCGCCTGAGAGTGGTTATTCGACTGCTTTGGCTTATCCCACTTGTCACGCGGTGCAACCAAACTTGCCTGCCAATCAAAATCAATCAATGCCTTACCGATACTTGCATCAGCGGTGACTAATATTGCGCCATTTTCATCAAATACGGTAATGGTATCGCGGACACGCCCGCGACTGGCACCAATACCTTGTTGATTGATTTCAAGCATATGATAATAATTCAGCAGCGCTTTGGTCTTGGGAAAGGTTAGCCAAATGCTACCGTTAAATAAATCATGCAAATTATTACGGGTTGGAATATTACCGGTCGTGCCGATAAAACTCTCGTACGCCTCGCCTGCTGGCAACGCATTTTGCGAGACAAATTGTAAGGTTTGGGCTTTATTGTTTAGTGCAGGTTTGGTTTGCGGTAATGGCTGTTGTAAATCATCAGCCTGTTGCTGCAACGATGTATTCAAAACCTTGGCGATAATATCAGGTATGTTTTCGAGTTTATCTGTCTGAGCAGAATTATCTCTTAAAGAGCTAAGCTTTATGATGGCTTTACTTATATAGCCTAACTGATTTAAGTGACAGAGCCATGGCGCTTGCCAGTCAATAGCAGCAAAGCTGTCATCAAGCTGACTATCGCATGCAGACGGGTCATTAATAGAAGCGTCAGAAGAAGCAGTTGGATAAGGCTTAGCAGGTAAATCAGTAGCGGTCATGTTCACTATCTCTATTAGACGACTGGCGTGGCTATGGTATCATGGAGCGCTTTTTTACGGCTAGACAAGCCGCTCGAAATACTGTTTTCGCGTGCTATTTATTGATGAGTTTTTATGGCAAATTTTAACACCCACTTAAATGTTGCATTCATGGTCAGCGGTACGATGAGTCTAACGGTTTATAAAGCCGGATTGATTGATGATTCAGGGTTCTTAATGTGCGTGGCGCTCGGTACCATCGGGGGACTGTTGCCTGACTTGGATTCTGATAATTCAACGCCGATTAAGCTTGGTTTTAATATTACCTCGTTTATTTTTGCCTTTGGTCTGGTGATGCATTGGCGTAGTGAGCTGAGTTTACTGGCGCTGATAGCATTATGGCTAGCAGGCTACGGCTTTATGCGTTATGTGGTGTTTTCGATTTTTACCAATATGACCGTGCATCGCGGTGTCATACATTCGGTGCCCTATATGGCGATAATGGGGCTTGGAATGACCTATATCAGCTACGATATTTTAGACTTACCGTTGACGGTTAGCTGGTTTTACGGCTTGTTTTTATTCGGCGGCGCCATGGTACATTTGGCATTGGATGAGCTATATAGTGTGAATTTGTCCAATATGAAAATGAAGCGCTCATCGGGTACAGCGATGAAGTTCTATCAGCATAAAGACAAATGGTGGTATCTGCTACTGTACGTTATCCTTGCGCTCTTGGTGTATTTTGCGCCGCCGTTTGATGAGTTTTGGCAGCAGCTACGTGACCCCACGCCTTGGGCAAAGCTTAAACTGGGGCTATGGCCAGAATTGATCAAAAACTGGCTCAATTGAAACTTATAAATCGCTAATAATATAAATAACAACTTGAGTAAATAATGTCAATTTCCCTACCAATCTGCCCTTGCCAAATCAATCCATCATCGGATGACATCAGCGCGCCGCTACTTTATCAAGACTGCTGTCAGCCTTATCATGACGGGCTTTTAAATAACGAAGCTGATAAAGATAATGGCGTAAAGCCAGACTCTGCTGAACGTCTTATGCGGTCGCGTTATAGCGCCTTTGTCTTGATTAAACCAGAATACATCGTCAAGACGACGCTACCCGCACAGCAAGCATTACTTGATATCAAGGCTATTGAGTCTTGGGCAAAAGAAACGGTTTGGGCAGGATTAGAGATCATTACGCATACGCCAAAGCTAGGTAAACGCCATGCGCAGGTTGAGTTTAAGGCTTACTTTAATATCTCTGATAACACAGCTGATAGTTTAGAAGAAAAAAGACAGGCGCATCATGAATTGTCTGCCTTTGTAAAAGTAACAGACAAAGCGAACAACGATGCGCGTTGGTATTTCCTCGACCCGACTGTTTCTATGACTGTCACGCAAAAACAGCCATGTATTTGTGGCTCAGGTGAGAAGTTTAAGCGTTGTTGTGGAATGTATATTTAATTAACATAAAATATTCGCTAACCCTAAACACTCGCTCCAACCGCGCGTGCTACCGCAATGCCTTCCTCAACGGTCAAAAATTTGCGCTGACTTGGGCTGTCTTTATAAATGACGTCACCATCTTGGAATATCAGACATTCATTAACTGCCAACTGTTGCCATTTTTCATTTTCAGTCAATGGTACAGTAACTAGAATCGTAACTTTATCCGTGTCGGTAGTCACATCGCTAAAGTTAATCGCCAAATCGTCATCTGCTAATTTCGCTTCACCAAATGGCGCTTGTCGCGTCAGATAAAACAATAAGCTACCAGCATAAGCCAGCTGCCATCTGCCATTTGATATCAGGCAATTAAACAAACCGTTTGCGGATAGATAACGACATTGGGTGGTTAAAAAATTAAACAGCGTCTGATCATCTGGGCGAGTTTTAAAGCTGCTTTTTAGACGATTAACGAGATAACAAAACGCCATTTCAGAATCGGTATTACCGACTGGCTGGCAATGTGAGGCATTACCATTGTCTTGCAGGCGCTGACAGCGTTTAATAAATTCGCTATTCATCTGCCCGTTATGGGCAAATACCCACTGCTCGCCCCACACTTCACGGACAAATGGATGGGTATTGGCCAAGCAATTCTGCCCTTGGGTCGCCTTACGGATATGGGCAATCACGTTCATCGCTTTAATTGGATAATTATTAACCAAATCAGCAACGGGCGACAAATGACTTGGTCGATTGTCATGAAATAGACGCAGACCAGTCGAGGCATTGTCCGACTTTTCACTATTAGAGCTGTCACTATTAGTGCATTCGCTGCGCTCGAAAAACGCAATACCAAAGCCATCTTCATGACTGTCAGTCATGCCGCCGCGACGCCGGAATCCTGCAAAGCTAAAGCCAATATCGGTTGGGGTATTACAGTTCATTCCTAAGAGTTGACACATTTATACTTCACCGCCGTTATTGTCGTCTTTTGCAGGATTTAAAGTAGGGTTTAGAGTAGCTTCTGACACTTCATCAAACATCTCATAAGGCGTGGCTCCATCGGTGTCAATATTCGCCAAGATACGCTGCGCATGCGCCAAATCAGTATCCTGTATCCACAGCACAATCCCAGAATTCATACCGGGCATGGCACTCAGCGGTTGCAGAGACACCGTAATACCGTTATTACGCAGCAGATTGGCATGTAACTCACCTTGGATATTGGTATCGTAGCGTGCCAGTTTGTGCCAGTTATCAACTTGATCGGTCATGGAATCCGCCTTTATAGTTTTGATACAGGAATGGTCGAACAACAACAATCTATGCTAATTGGTCGAGCGTATATTCTTTGATTGCAAAATCACTGCTATTACTTAATTTATCACGTGCTTGCTCAGCTTGGGTGATATTGCTAAAAATACCGATTATCTGAGTGTTTTTTTGCGCCGCTGATTGATTATCTAACAATACAAAGACCGTATTTTGCGCTTTTTCAACATGTGACCAATGATAAGCAGCAAGGCGTTTCATTAAGTCAGGATTTTTAACCATGATATTATCGCCAGTACGCCCTTCGGTACGGTTATAGTGGATAACGTTTAAACGCAATAGCCAAAAAATCACCGCCGCTTTGGCGAGCATCACTGGTAAGGCGCGTTTTTCATCTTCGCCAAGCTGACGTTTTGACTCATAGCCTTGCAAAAATGCCGCCATTTTACTGCGGTCAAAATTGACGGTTTCGCCCTGCTCGGCATCGCCCCAGGTGGTACAAAAATCATTAATGGTAATGGCAATATCCATCACATAATGCTCAACGCTGACTTCGGTAAAGTCTAACAATCCCGTTAAACGCTCTGCGCCTTTTTGGCTATTATTTAACGATAAGTCCCATAAGGTATTATCAGCGAACATGTCTAAATGACATAAGCCTTTTGGCAACGTCGCAAGCGGCAAATCTGAGTAAGCGCGCCAAATATCGCTCATGAGCTTGGCTTCGTCACCGGGCATAAACTGCATTTCACGGTCGCGCACATCCGCCCATGGATATAAAGGTACGCCATATTCTTCCGCAGGCTGTAATGCTTGTAAGGTCTCATGCAGCATGGCTAAAGCGGCACCAATCTCATGGCACATCGCTTGTGTGGTTTGCTGTGGGTGCGCGCCTGCCAAACAAGGCACTAGCGTAATCGCTTTATTGTCATAATGAATGACATAGCATTTTTCTGCGCTATCAGCGCCTAAATCAAGCAATGCTAACGGCGCGGCGACCGGTAATTTACCATCCAATTGATTGAGGATAACCGCCATTTTTTCGATGTCTTCTGGTGGACGCTCTTCAAATAAAGTAAATACATAAGAGTGCGCGCCATCTACATCGTCAGTCGTCTGAATAAACCAGTTAGAGTTTTTGATACCTTGGGTAATCGGAATGGCACGCGCGAAAGACACACCAAAACGCTGGCAAAAAGCGGCAAACTGATCATCGGTTAACTGGGTATAGACGGACATGACATCTCACTTATGGCAATGGAATAAGAAGGTAAATGGCTACGGTAATGACAGTGATTGTACCGCGCATGAGCAAACTTTGGTTAAAAGCATAATAATCTTACGAAAAGCTGCCTGATATGGCGGCGATTTTGCTAGACTAGCGCTTACGGATAAATTGATTATAAGGTGAAAGACCCTATGTTAGCAAAGCGTATCATCCCTTGTTTGGATGTTGATAATGGCCGTGTGGTCAAAGGCGTGCAGTTTGTCGATATCAAAGACGCCGGCGACCCTGTTGAAGTCGCTAAGCGCTATAACGAGCAAGGCGCTGATGAGATTACTTTTTTAGACATTACGGCGACCAATGATGAGCGCGATACCACTTATCATACCGTTGAGCGTATGGCTGAAACCGTGTTTGTACCGCTCACAGTTGGCGGCGGTGTGCGTAAGATTGCCGATATTCGTAACTTGCTCAATGCCGGTGCGGATAAAGTAGCGATTAATTCAGCAGCGGTATTTACCCCTGAGTTCGTCGGTGAAGCGGCGCAGAAATTTGGTAATCAATGTATCGTCGTTGCTATCGATGCCAAACGCGTTGCAGATATCACGGTCGATGGCGTTATTGTGCCACGTTGGGAAATCTTTACCCACGGTGGTCGTAAGCCAACCGGTATTGATGCCGTTGCTTGGGCAAGTAAAATGAGCGATCTTGGCGCTGGCGAATTATTGGTCACCTCAATGGATGGTGACGGCACCAAAAAAGGCTATGATTTGGCACTTATGAAGCAGATTACCAGCCGCGTTAATGTGCCGGTTATTGCTTCAGGTGGCGTTGGTAACTTGCAACATTTAACCGAAGGCGTATTAGAAGGCGGCGTTGATGCGGTACTTGCTGCCAGTATTTTCCACTTTGGTGAATATACGGTGCAAGAAGCCAAAGAATATATGGCAGCACAAGGCATAGCAATGCGCTTATAACGCCTTGGTAAAATACAAATGCAACGGTAAAAAATGTTATCATAGCGCTAACTACTTCTTATCATTTGATTTTCGTTCATTTTATGGCTTATTTAACGGATAATTAACCGGTTAGATAAACGATTTGAACCCAGCGTTATATTTAGACTCCTATATTTTATTAAAAGCCCATTCAGCAAAGGATATTTTTATGTCGAATTTACAACAGCAGCGCAATGATGTGACCCATATCGATGGTAATTTACATCAAAATGAAGATGCGCGTATCGGTATCGTCGTTGGTCGTTTTAACGGTTTTGTCGTTGAATCATTGGTAGATGGCGCAATCGATGCGCTACTACGTCATGGCGTTTTGGGTAGCAATATTACCGTGATTCGTGTACCGGGCGCATTTGAGTTGCCATTGGTTGCCCAGCGCGCGGCTGAATCTGACCGCTTTGACGCTATCATTGCGTTAGGCGCGATTATCCGTGGTAGCACGCCGCATTTTGACTTTGTCGCTAGCGAATCTGCCAAAGGTTTAAGCAGTGTTGCGATTGATTATAATATCCCTGTTGCCAATGGCGTATTGACCACTGACAGCATCGAGCAAGCGATTGAGCGCTCTGGCACCAAAGCCGGTAATAAAGGCTCAGAAGCGGCGATGGTGGTGTTAGAGATGATTGCGGTATTATCACAATTAGATATTGATGATGACTATGATAGTAGCGACAATGCTTAGATAGACAATGCTTAGATAATAGTAACGATGCTTAAGGGTGACGCTTAATTAAACCGTCATTTTATAAAGTGTTTTGCTTATTTAATCAGCTTAATCAGCACTGTGGTTTTTATAAGCTATTGTTTGTTATAAATAGCCACAGTGTCATTGCTACAAAGAATAATGCTACAAAGAACAGTGCTCTAAAAAACATTGTAAACGGCGCTAACAAGCACCGCTGCAACACTCGACTGTCATAGCTGTCAGCCGATTACTATTTAACATATTTTATGCTATTGCTTATCCCATAGTTGCTTATCACATATTTGTTTAAAACCTAGGTACAAACCCCTTATGACTGACCAACTCAAGCGCGCTATTAGCGCTGCGCAAACCGCACAACTCACTGATGGACAAGCTGAAGCGACGCGTATCGCAAGCAGTAGTGCGGGCGATCAAACCTTCGATATGAGTGAAACCACTTATAAGACCAGCCACACCGCGGTGCGCAAGGCTCGTCGCTTTGCCATGCAAGGTCTATACGAATGGCTCGTTACTGACCGCCGTTTTGATATCGATGGCAAGCTTGGCTGGAAAGCCAATGCCCCGCATGATATCGCTGCCCGTACCCGTGCGACCAATGCCATGCATACCGTACATATCGGCTATTACCATGAAATGATGCGCGATATTCCAGAGCAAATTGACGCCCTCGATGCGCTAATCAGTCAGCATCTTGATCGTGAAATCGATAAGCTTGATACTGTCGAGCACGCCATTCTCTTAATTGGCGCTTACGAGCTACAAAACCGCTTAGAGATTCCGTATAAAGTCGTGCTTGATGAGGCGATGAAGCTGAATAATCATTTTGGCGCTACAGATGCGCATAAATTGATTAATGCTGTCCTTGATAAAATGGCGGTTGAATTGCGTGTGCTTGAAGTAGAAGCAGATAGCAAAGCCAATCTACGCACGTCACAAAAAGCGACGACTCAATCTAAGACTAAGCAGGCTGAAGCTCAATCTGCTAATGTTGAAGAAGCTAGTGAAAGCACTGCTGAATCTGAACTCGACAGCACGTCAACTGCTTCAAACAAACCGCGTATCAGTGCCAATAATGCCAGTGTTAAACGCAATAGCGCGAGTAAAGCATTAGCAAATATCATTGATTATAAGATAAGTAAGCAAAACGAAGCGGCTAAAGATGTCGTTGTTGCCGATCCTATCGTTAATGAAAATCCTGTTAATGAAAATCCTGTCGCAGAAAGCACGTCGGCTGATAATGTCAGTGACGAGGGCAGTAATGCAGATAGTAGCGCAGATAGCAATGAAGCCAGCAATGAGAACAGTAGTGCCGCCGATATTGCCCTACACGACTCTAATATCGTTAGCGCTGACTCAGAAGAAGCCGCAGATAACAGCTCGTCAGATAATACTGAGTTAGACGATACTGAGCTAGATAATACTACGTCAGACAACTTAGATAACATTGTGTCAGATGATACTGATGCAAAAAGTAAAGACTAATCATGAACGAGTTTGAGCTGATTGAGCGCATATTTTCCCAAATGCAAGCTACGCCGTCATTGTCTAGCACTGTCGATAAAGGCACTGTTGATAAAGGCAATGTCGAAAAAGGCATTGGTGATGATGCCGCGGTAATGAAATTGCCTGCAGGCTCGCGCTTGGTCAGCTGTATTGATACGCTCGTTCAAGGTCGTCACTTTAGCGCTGATTGGGAGCAAGTGAATAAGCTCGCCTTTGCCATCGGTTATAAAGCTGTCGCAGTCAATATCTCCGACATTGCCGCGATGGGCGCAACCCCGCATAGTATTTTATTGGCATTAGCCTTACCTGAGCGTTTGGCGAATGAGCAATGGCTGACTGAGTTTGCTAAAGGTTTATTTCACGCTTGCCAGCTATTTGGTGTGACGCTTATTGGCGGTGATACCACGCGCAGTGATAGCTTGATACTCAGTGTCAGTGCGCAAGGATTACTTGCTGCAAGCACACCAGCTGTGTACCGCTCAGGCGCGCAAGTCGGCGATAAAATCTATGTCTCAGGCACGCTTGGCGATGCCGCTTATGCGCTACAGCATCCTGACAATGCTCAGGGCGTAGAGCTTGCCCATCGATTGCATATGCCCACACCACGTATTGCCTTAGGTGCAGCATTGGCAAAACTTGGTGCAACTTCAATGATAGATATCTCTGATGGTCTGTATCAAGACCTTGGTCATATCTGCCAGCAAAGTAAGGTTGGTATGCGCATACATCTTGAGCAGCTGCCTACCAGTCAAGCATTGGCACGCAGCGAGTTAACTGAGCGCTTATTATGTCAGCTGACGGGCGGTGATGATTATGAGCTGGCTTTTACCTTGCCTGCCCATATCGCGCCACCGATTGATAATAGTAGCAACACGCCTGTCACCTGTGTCGGTGAAGTAATAGCTGTAAACGACACAGATGGTGCTAAGAATTTACGACCAGAGATTTTTTATCAAGGACAGCCAGTCACAGCGGCTCATCCCGCCCCCTTTTCTACTTGGCCCAATCTGACGGGTTATCAACATTTTGCAGGTTAGCCCATGATTGATCACAACCTATCTAAGCCTGATATCCGTAAAGCCAATGATTGCCCGCCGCTACCCGCCAATGCGAGTCTGCCTGACCGTTTGGTTTATTGGCTTGGTATTGGCTTAGGAAGTGGTCTGCCGCGCCGTGCACCCGGCACTTGGGGCACGGTTGGCGGTTTAATCGTTGCGATACCATTATTAAGCTTAGGTTTTGTACCGTTTTTGATTATTACCATTTTAGCTTGTTTGCTTGGTAATTCGATATGCGGTCGTACCTCAGAGCTGATGGGCGGTCATGACAACCCGCACATTGTTTGGGATGAATGGGCCGGTATGTGGCTCACCCTACTGCCGCTGTCTTATATGGGTATCGCCAACGGAAATTTCTGGCAAAATATCACTCAACCCTCTTCTATTGTTGCCATTATTATCGCCTTTATATTATTCCGCTTTTTTGACATTATTAAACCACCACCGATTGGCTGGGCAGATAAAAAAGTCGCAGGCGGTCTAGGTATTATGCTCGATGACATTATCGCTGGTATTATGGCAGCAGCTGTTTGGGTGATTATTTATACCACTATTCTTCAATTAACCAATTAACCAATTAGCCACGCTGTTATATTTTATAACCTATTGTCTTTGATAATCCATCGTTGTTTATGGCTCATGGTATTTTTTGACTTGCCCGCTTTTTTAGTGCGGCATTTTTGACGCTAGCCAATTGCTAAGTACTTTATAAACCAATCACAAGCAATCGAGGTTACAAAGATGTCACGACATAGCATTTTGGTTAAATGACGATTTACGCTATAATCCACTCTTATATTTTGTTACATTTGTAGGCTATTATGACATCTCCTCTTTCGGTAATTATCCTCGCGGCGGGCAAAGGTACGCGTATGCAGTCGGCCAAGCCAAAAGTGCTGCAGACACTGGCTGGCAAGTCGTTACTGGGTCATGTTCTTGATACCTGTCATCAATTAACCGTTGATGACACCATCATCGTTCATGGTTTTGGTGGCGAGCAAGTCCAAGCAGATATTAATGAGCAATATGCGCATCTGCCTATTACTTGGGTTGCCCAAACTGAGCAGTTAGGAACAGGACATGCGGTAAAAGTGACGCTGTCTGATTTACCAAAAGAAGGCCAAAGTCTGATTCTCTATGGCGATGTGCCATTGGTCAGCTGCCAGACGTTAACGGCATTAAAATCTGCCAATACTGACGGTATGTCGATGTTGACGCTGACAGTCGATAATCCTTTTGGCCTCGGTCGTATCAAACGTGATGAAGACGGCAATATCGCAGCCATCGTCGAGCAAAAAGATGCCAGCGCCGATGAGCAAAAAATCCAAGAGATTAATAGCGGTATTTACTGCGTTGATAACGCGTTATTGCATAAATATCTGCCAAAGCTGTCTAATGACAATGCGCAGCAAGAATACTATCTGACGGATATCGTTAAAATGGCGGTCGCTGAAGGTATTAATATCGTTGCGATTGAGCCTGAGCATACCTTTGAGATTGAAGGCGTCAATAACCGCCAACAGCTTGCTAGCTTAGAGCGCACGTGGCAGGGCAAACTGGTTGCAGACCTGCAAGAAGCTGGTGTACAGTTTGCTGACCCGAGTCGCGTTGATATTCGTGGCACCTTAACTGCCGGTCAAGATGTATTTGTTGATGTTGGCGTGGTGTTTGAGGGCGATTGTGTCTTAGGCGATAACGTTTATATCGAAGCAGGCTGTGTGATTAAAAACGCCCGTATTGGCAACGCCTGTCATATCAAACCTTACTGCGTGATTGATCGCGCTGAAATTGGTGCTGGCGTTGATATTGGTCCTTTTGCCCATCTGCGTCCTGAAACGGTATTGGCTGACAATAGTAAAGTTGGTAATTTCGTCGAAATTAAGAAATCTACGATTGGTCATGGCAGCAAGGTTAATCACTTAAGCTACGTTGGTGATGCAACGGTCGGCACCGGCGTCAATATCGGCGCGGGTGTCATTACTTGTAATTACGACGGCGTAAATAAATCGCAAACCATTATCGAAGATAATGCGTTTATTGGCTCTAATGCCAGTTTAGTTGCGCCCGTAACCATTGGTGATACGGCTACGGTTGCCGCAGGCTCAGTGATTACTAAAAATGTCGATAGTAAAGCTTTAGCCTTTGGTCGGGCACGCCAAATCCAGAAAAATGACTTTCAGCGTCCGACTAAAAAATTAAAATAGTAGCCATCAGTCAAAATCACGTTGAAAACTGTTCATTTAAACACTATTTAATTTAAACACTATTTAATTTAGACACCATTTAATTTAGACACCATTTAATTTAGACACCATTTAATTTAGACACCATTTAATTTAAATAATAATAAGCAGCATGACAATCTTTGTGATGCTGCTTCCTTATATTTATAGCGTCAGGATTGTTAGCGCAAAAGCCGTGCACTGACCTAATATAAAGTTCTATTATTTGATAACTGAATATAATCGTAAAACATCTAAGCATTGAAAAACCAAAACATGAAACATCGAATTTAAGGAATAGTTATGTGTGGAATCGTTGGAGCAGTCGCTGAGCGTAATATCGCCAATATCTTACTTGAAGGTCTTAAGCGCCTAGAATACCGTGGTTATGACTCTGCCGGTCTGACTGTCATTCGTGATGGCGAGCTACATCGCGAGCGTCAAGTAGGTAAAGTGCAAGCGCTGGTCGATGCCGTTGCAACGAATCCTGAATTTTTCGATGGTCATATCGGTATTGCTCATACACGTTGGGCAACGCATGGCGAACCTGCTCAACGTAACGCCCACCCGCACGTATCAGGTAAAATCGCTGTCGTCCACAACGGTATCGTTGAGAACTATGCCGAGCTAAAAGAAGAGCTGATGGCCAAAGGCTACGAGTTTACCTCGCAAACGGATACCGAAGTTGTCGCCCATTTAATCAATGATATCTACAAAACAACGCCTGATTTATTAGAAGCGGTGCGCGCCGTTATTCCTTTATTACATGGCGCTTTTGCCCTTGGTATTGTACATATCGATTGCCCAGAAGAGCTGATTACCGTCCGCTTGGGTTCGCCTTTGGTCATCGGTGTGGGTATCGGCGAGAACTTTATCGCCTCTGACCAATTAGCCCTATTACCGGTCACCAATCGCTTTATGTATCTAGAAGAAGGCGATATCGCCAAATTGACGCGTAGTAGCATTCAGGTTTATGCCGACGGTGTCGAAGTAAAGCGTGAGATACATGAAATTGACGCCGCGCAGCATAATGCCGATAAAGGCGAGTTTAAGCATTATATGCTCAAAGAAATCTACGAGCAGCCAGATGCTGTCAGAAGAACCGTTGAGATGGCAGTTGATAACGGTACAACCGCTAAATTACGCGATGATTTTTTACAGCGTCATGAAGCGCAATTAAAAGGTATTAAACACGTCCAAGTCATCGCTTGTGGTACCAGTTATCACTCAGGTTTGGTGGCTAAATATTGGTTTGAGAGCCTGATTCGTGTGCCGTGTTCGGTTGAGGTTGCTAGTGAATTCCGCTACCGCAATCCAGTTGTCGTCGATAACACACTAGTCATTTGTATTTCGCAATCTGGTGAAACCGCAGACACCTTATCGGCGCTACGTGATATTCAAAAGCACACGCCAGCAGGGTTAGTTAGCTTAGCCTTATGTAATGTACCGACATCGTCTTTGGTACGTGAAACGGATATCTTTTTACCAACGCTTGCAGGCCCAGAGATTGGCGTTGCTTCTACCAAAGCCTTCACTACTCAGCTTGCCGCTTTGATGTTACTCGTCTTAAAAGTGGGTGTCGTACAAGAGCGTATGACTGGCGAAAACCTAACGACCTTACTTGGTCAATTGCAACAGTTACCCGGTCAACTACATGCCAGCTTGAACCTTGACGCGCCTATCAAAGTCATGAGTGAGCATTTTGAATATAAGAAAAGCTGCTTGTTTTTAGGTCGTGGCTTACAGTTCCCTATCGCCTTAGAAGGGGCGCTAAAGCTAAAAGAAATCTCTTATATTCACGCCGAAGGCTACGCAGCAGGCGAGCTAAAACATGGCCCATTGGCATTGGTTGATAAAGACATGCCTATCGTGGTGTTGGCACCCAAAGACAGTATGTTTGATAAGCTAAAAGCCAACATGCAAGAGGTACACGCGCGCCACGGTGAGCTGTTTGTATTTGCCAGTGAAGAAAGCAAGATGGTTGCAGAAGATAGAATGCACGTGGTTTATGTGCCTGATGTGTGCGAGACGCTTGCCCCTATCGTCTATAGCGTGCCGGTGCAGCTGTTGTCTTATCATGTGGCGGTGATGCGCGGTACAGATGTCGATCAACCACGCAACCTCGCAAAATCAGTAACAGTCGAATAATGTTTACTAGTTAGCTGGTATCTATTGTACGCGAGTAATAAAGTATCATACTGAGTAATAAATTATCATACTGAGTAATAAAGTATTATCCTATTGACTCAACTATTAGCCCTTGCTGCTGTTTAACACCGCAGTGAGGGCTTTTTTTATGCTCAAACTAACCCTTTAAAAAGGAAATAACACCCCACCACGGTTAATAAAAGGGCAAAGCATTTCTTTAAAAGCTCTGGTGATAGTATATGAGCAACTTTCGCGCCTAGCTTCGCAGTGAAAAAGCTCATGATGCTAATCCCTAAAAAGGCATAAATGTGCACAAAGCCAATGGTATTGGGCATATCAACTTTTTGCTGCATCCCAAAGAACATAAAGCCTAACGCTCCAGCAATGGCAATGGGCAAGCCACACGCTGCTGACGTGCCAACGGCTTTTTGCATGACCACACCGTAACGCGTGAGATAAGGTACGGTTAAGCTACCGCCGCCAATACCAAAAATGGCAGAAGCAATACCAATAACCCCGCCTGCTGCTAGTTGCTTAGGTTTTGAAGGCAGTTCTGTATTAGCGCCAGCGACATCGTTAGCATGACTAACGACTTGTTTTTTGCCGCCGAAAAACATCTTATAAGCGACCCACAGCAAAAACACCCCGACGATAAGCTGAAGATATAGCCCGGATATCTGTCCTGCAATGCCTGCCCCTAAAAAACAGCCAATCGCTAAGCCGGGTACTAGGTTTTTAAAGACCGGCCACATGACGGCGCCCTTTTTATTGTGCGCCATCAACGAGCTGATAGAGGTAACAATGATGGTTGCCAGCGACGTACCTAAGGCCAAATGCATGATACTGTCAGGACTGTAATCCATTTGGGTAAAGACGATAAATAATAGTGGTACGATAATCGTGCCGCCGCCCACACCAAATAGCCCCGCAGCAAATCCTGCTAGCGCGCCTATTATTAAGAAAATGATTAATTCCACAGGATAGCTACTTCTCGGTTAAATGATAGTTTTATAGTCGATGCTAAATAACATGGATACGTTATCTGACAAGGTGAAACTGGTACAAATTTTTCTAGCTTGCTGTGCCTACGCCGACAGAGGCTACAAGAAATTCATTCCAGTTTCACTGTATCTTCTTGATATTGAGCTGACTATAGTTAAATGACCATTAGATAATCAATGTCAGAAAGTCAGCTTAAACGATTTCTACCTGACCTACTTGATGGTAAGCACGGTTGAAATACACCAAACTTTCATCAGCACTGCTTTGTTGATAGCCTTGTTTGATGGCGACAACTCGGCACATAAACACACTATGCGTGCCAACTTGCTGAATGTCTTCAATCTCACAGTCAAAACTGACCAATGCATCTGCTAAAATAGGCGCACCTGTAGCTAATGTCGTCCAAGCACCGTGCCCAAAGCGCTCTTCTGAGCATAATTTAGAAGCAAAAGCATTGGATATGGGTTCATGCTGTGCGCCCAACACATTAACACTCAAGGTTTTGTTTTCAAGAAAATGAGCATGTGAGCGAGCCGTTTGATTCATACAGACCAGCAAGGTTGGCGGTGTATCGGTGACGCTACATACCGCCGAGGCGGTAAACCCATGGGCACCTGAGCTGCCTTTGGTGGTGATCACATTGACGGCGGTCGTCAACAAAGACATGGCATCTCTAAAGTCGGTTGCTTCAATCACATCTTTACTCATTGCTGAACTCCTAAATTTGACTATGACTTATCTCTAAATGGCATTAATACTACTTGATGGCCTAATCACAGTATTTCAATCAAACCGAATAAACAAACTTGATTAGACCTATCCCAGCTATTGATAAGTGCTAGCCAGTAGCTAAGCGCTCAGCTCTTGACGCACGATTGCCGCGCCTGTGCTTAACGCGTTCAATTTTCCTCGTGCCACTTGGCGCGATAAAGGTGCCATGCCGCAGTTGGTCGAAGGATAGAGCTTGTCCGCATCAACAAATTGCAGGGCTTTGCGTAGTGTATCCGCAACCTCTTCAGGAGTTTCAATGGTATTGTTTGCAACGTCAATGGCACCAATCATCACTTTTTTACCGCGAATGAGTTCTATCAAATCCATCGGTACATGTGAGTTTTGACACTCTAACGAGACAATATCGATATTCGACTGCTGCAACTTAGGAAAGGCTTGCTCATATTGACGCCACTCTGAACCCAGTGTCTTTTTCCAATCGGTATTGGCTTTGATGCCGTAGCCGTAGCAAATATGCACTGCCGTCTCACATTTCAGCCCTTCAATCGCACGCTCTAAAGTAGCAATACCCCAGTCGTTGACGTCGTCGAAGAACACGTTAAACGCAGGCTCGTCGAACTGGATAATATCTACACCCGCCGCTTCTAATTCTCGCGCTTCTTGATTGAGGATTTTAGCAAATTCCCACGCCAATTTTTCACGGCTTTTATAATGACCATCATATAAGGTATCAATCATGGTCATCGGACCGGGCAGCGCCCATTTGATCGGCTGATCGGTTTGCTGACGTAAAAACTTCGCATCTTCAACAAATACAGGCTTTTGACGGCTTACTGCGCCAACGACAGACGGCACACTGGCCTCATAACGATTACGAATTTTAACGGTTTTACGATTCTCAAAATCGACGCCATCAAGATGTTCAATAAAGGTGGTGACAAAATGCTGACGCGTCTGCTCGCCATCACTGACAATATCAATCCCTGCATGTCGCTGCTCTTGCAATGTTAAACGTAGCGCATCTTGTTTGGCTTCAATCAGTTGTTCCCCTTCTAATGCCCAAGGCGACCAGATTTTTTCAGGTTCGGCAAGCCAAGAAGGTTTTGGTAAGCTGCCCGCAGTTGATGTTGGTAATAATTTTTGTGTCGGTAATAATATTGTCATGGGATTCATCTTCTTATTCATTCGTATTTTATATTTTGGCTAGAGTTAGATTGCTTAGGCTGCCTGTTTTTTAGCCGTTTCTTTTTGACCTACTTCTCTTTGAACAGTCTCGCTTGCAACATCATAACTTGCTGCCCATTCCTCAAGAATGTCTTGGTAGGGCTTGATAAATTGCGCTTCTGTGAACTTACCTTGTGTCACCGCCATTTGGCTGCGTTCTGCGCGGTCATAGACAATTTGCGTCAGTGAATAATCTTGGTAGTTTAAACTCGGCTGATAGACTTGACCTGCGCTCGAGTTGGCATTGTAAATTTCAGGTCGATAGATTTTCTGGAAAGTCTCCATAGTACTGATCGCACTAATCAGCTCAAAATCGCTGTAATCCGTCAGCAAGTCACCGGCAAAATAAAACGCTAAAGGCGCCACACTACCTGCAGGCATAAAGTAGCGCACGGTTAAGCCCATTTTGGAAAAGTACTCATCAGTCAATGACCCCTTGTTCAAAGAGCAGCCATCTTGTTTGTACTCAACCCCTAATACCGGATGCTGATTGGTCGTACGCTGATAGGCCTTACTAGTAGACACACTGAGGCAAATGACCGGTTTTTTAGTAAAGTTGGCTTGGTAAGCCTCTGAATTCAATAAGTATTGAAATAATTTGCCATGTAAATCGCCAAAATCTTCTGGCGGTTGCGATGCAGGATGTTTATCGAAATGCTCTGGCAGGACGACACTAAAGTCATAATCGCGCACGTAAGAGGAGAAACTGTTGCCAATCATCCCGTCAATACGGCTGTTGTCTTTATGGTCAATAATCGTTGTTTTTAGCGTTTCGATGACAGGAAATGCATCACCATTACCTGCGACATCCATATCGACAGAAATGATATCAACCTCAACAGAATAACGGTCTGCGGTCGGGTTATCCCAATGCGCCAAGGTGTTAAAACGATTGTTAATCATGGTTAATGTTTTGCGTAAATTCTCTTGGCGATGCTCACCGCGCGCCAAATTTGCAAAGTTAGTCGTCAGACGCGTGCTGTCGGCAGGATGATAGTTTTCATCAAAACGAATGCGCTTAATTGAACAGGTGAATTCTGTACTCATGATAATCCGCTACCCTAATCTATTCTCATTGTCGAGATAAAACCGAATTTGTGTATGAGATGAATCATACCCGAACCAAATCATGAATAAAAATGATACTATTTAAATTAAAGATGAGTAAAATTCATGTTAGTAAGATTAGGTTAGGAGAAAAGGATTGGAAAGTGGGGGTTTTGAAGGATTGCTTGATGGGATATAAAGCCTGTAAAACGCTTTATATTCATGAATTATAAATACTTAGCTGTACGCTCATACATATAGTCGACTCAACTTAAAAAGAATACAGGGCTGTTGGGATAAATTTTGCGAAGCATCGAAAAGTGCGAAGCGCACAGCAAGCAAGAAAAATTTATCCCAGCAGCAGGCTATCTTTAACGTGCCTTTTTTATATTGAACTGACTATATGTCAATGCACTGATCTATTGACATAGCGACAGTGTATTTCATTGTTTAGATAAAATGATATTTCTGAGGATAAATTCAGTTATGTTTAATTTAAAATCCGATACTGACCTACTCCACAAGCATTTGCTATCTTAAGAAGATTTTTGAGTTTGATAAATGAACAAGCTTACGCAGACCAAAATAGCACCAAAAATAGTTAATGCGCTCAAAGTGCTATCAAAAACCAGACTCTCTAATATCATCGTTAATAAAGGCAACAAGAAGAATAAGGTGCTTACTTTATCTGCGGCGCTATATTTGAGCATAAGCATCAATAATAAATAGGCTCCTACGGAAACCACTGCGCCCATCCATACCAATGATAGTAAAGAGTAAGCATTGACCTCAAAGGATAATCCTTGATAAACAATCACAGCGGAGAATATCAAAAACGAGAATATAGTCTGAATCAATAAGGTTAAAATAGGCGGCGTTTTAACCTTAGCTTGAGCAATAGTACCAAACGTGATGGATAGTAATGCCAGTACGGAAAGCATCATACCTAAAGCATTTATCTTATCAACGCTATGATAGCCCAATGTTGATAAAACCAAGCCTGAAAAACAAATCGCTAGTAGTATTAAGTTTTTAACGCTAACCGTATTTGCACTTAGTAGCGACGTTATAATTGGCTGTATACCAAGCACCAGTATAATGATGCCAAGGGATAGTCCTGTGTTAATAGCTGAAAAATAAAACGTTAAATAGAATACTTGTAGCAATAGACCTGAAAATATAATGCCTTTGAGCTGGTCTTTCTTAAGCTCAGTGATAGTTATTTTTTTATGGGCAGATTTTAGATAGACGGCTAGTAGCAGTGATAAAGCGATTGCTGATCTTAAGAATAAAAAACTCCAAGAGTCGGTATATTGCAAACCAACCTTTGCAAAGATGGCACCACCACTCCATATTGCCAAAAATCCTATAGGTGCAGCAAAATTTACAATATCCTGCTTTGATTGATTGTGAAAATTCAATTTCATCTCTTTACCTAGCGTGCATTCGAATGATGCCGCTATGATAATAAAATTGATGCTGCAGGGTTTGTGGGAATAGATTGAAATATGTGCTAATTAGCTTATTCTTGTGTGCTTCAAATTCTGGTTGTTACAACGCAGCCTGTATGGCGTCTGATGATAGACGCTAGAAAAACGACGTATAAAGGCAGAAACACTATCGTAACCGCACTTCTCAGCCACAATCGCAATAGGTGTATCAGTATTTAGAATGAGACCAAGAGCAGACTTCATGCGAAGGTTGGTAATATAGGCGTTGGGCGTACAGCCAAGATGCTCTTTGAATAACACCTTAAACTGACTTTCACTCAGACAGGCAATCTCAGCAAGTGACTTTGTCGTATAGTTGGTGGCGATATCATTCTTTATAGTGTGAACAACTGCAGTCAAGCGAGTATCCAGTCGTTTACTCATCTGCATATTTCCAAGAAGCGCTTTTAATAACTCAAACATCATCCTTTCTAACTGTTGGTTGTAAGCAGAGGTCAATTGTTTTTCAACGAAAGAGATATATAACAAGGTCCTTTCGTCCATTGAAAAATGTGCTTCATTTAGTGTCAACCCTAAAAAGTCAATATCCTCTATATTTATTACTAAAAAACGAAAGTCTTCTCTTGCCTGAAATTGATGGTGAACACCTTTTTTGATAACCAATGCTTCTCCATAAGCAACATTCATGGTCTGAGTGCTAATAACCATTCTAATGTTACCCATCAATGGTATAAGAATTTGATGGTAATCATGAGTATGACCTTCAAGCTGGCTGTCATAGGTCCTGATAAATAAATGGTTTATTGGCTCAATATTTTTCATGAGGTCTATTCACTGTCTGAAATATTGGTAGGTAACAGGAATTTAGGAGAGTGTAGCAAGAAAACTATCTTAGCGATTAATGACTTGGAGGATTTTGAACGCTAGTCTTATTTGAAGATACCCAATTTTAAGATAACCAAATGGAACCAGATACTTTTACCTTTAATGCCATTAATAGACCATTTAAATTTGAATGGTTTATTAAAAATACGTCAACTCTACCAATAGCAAACAGCTGATTCGCTACTAAACCCACTAGATCAACCACTTCCTATGTGATTGACCTAGCAGCTTTACCAGCACTGACTACTTTTCGATAACTGTGCTTTCTTTATCTTTACCATGCGGTATCAACCATTTGCCAAACCATCCAGATAAATCATCCATCAGGGTATAAACCACGGGGATAACCACGAGGCTTAATAAGGTTGAGGTCACCAATCCGCCTAATACCGCAGCAGCCATCGGACGACGGAAGGTGGGATCGGCATCGCCCCAACCAAATACTAAAGGCAGCATGCCAGCGCCCATCGCAATGGTGGTCATAATAATTGGGCGCGCACGCTTACGACAAGAATCAATAATGGCATCAAAACGCGCCAAACCTCGGCGCTGTGCAATCAGGGCATAGTCGACCAATAAGATAGAGTTTTTGGTGGCGATACCCATCAGCATAATAAAACCAATCATCGATGGCATCGACAGACTGCTATTGGTAATCACCAAGCCGACAAAAGCGCCACCGATAGATAACGGTAACGCCATCAAAATGGTAAAGGGCTGCAAGATACGACCAAATAATAAAATAAGCACGCCTAAAATACAGACCACACCGACCGACATCGCAATCACAAAACCGCTAAATAGCTCAGCCATGTTTTCGGCTTGCCCTTGGTCAATAATGGTAATAGAGGCTGGCATCTGTTGCATACTGGGTATGCTTTTAACCGCTTGCACCAAGTCACCAAGCTCGCCATTGGCAGGCTGGACGGTGATACTAATCGCCCGCTCACGATCGAGGCGGCTGATTTGCGCAGGTCCAGTACCAAAATCTAGCGACGCCACTTCACCCACTCGTACGCCTTGTCCGGCAGGTAAGGCACTCGGCACATATAGACCTTCTAATTGACTGACATTTTGCTTGGCGATATCTGGCAAACGTACCACTATCGGTATCTGCCGCGTATCGAGATTGAGCTTAGATAAACGCTGTTCATAATCGCCCACGGTCGCCACCCGTAAAGTCGTAGCAATATCTTGCGTGGTCACGCCTTTATCAGCCATCGCCAGTCTGTTTGGTGTCACTGTCAGCTCTTGGCGCGGCAGACTGCGATCACTGGTGACAGCACCAGCACTTGGTAACGCCCGAATCTCTGCCATCATTTGCTGCGCAGTTTGCTCAAGTAGGCGCGGATCGGTACTGGTTAAAGAAAAATTATAACCAGTTTCACCGCCACTTGATAAACCAACGGAAAAGCGCGCGCCCGGCACTTCTGCCAACATGCTGCTTATTTGACGCTCAATCTCTTGCTTAGAGCCGCGCCCTGCTCTTGGAGCAAGCACAATATCCAAGCCTGCGATATTTTCAGCTTTGCCGCCTGAGCTGGCTTCCATTGCTGCTTGCGCTTCTCCTACTGAGGTAAAAATATTGGTCACTTCAGGCATCGCCAGTATACGTTCACTGGCCATCGCCGCAACACGCTCGGTATCTTCGAGCGCCACATCAGGGGTCAGCTCAATCTCGACCCGCGTCTGGTCAATATCATTATCAGGGATAAAGGACGTTGGTAGTAATTTCACCAAAGCCAACGACGCCACAAATAATATTAACGTCGCCCCCATCGTAATCCAGCGATGATGCAGCGTCCATGAGACCACTTTTAAATACCAATCCATCAGCGCACTTTGTTTTTCGACATGCTTTTTTTCTGGGCGCAATATATAAGCGGCCATCATCGGGGTGATTAGGCGCGCGACCATTAACGATGCAAATATGGATAAGGCCGCTGTCCAACCAAATTGCCGGAAAAACTGCCCGACAATACCACCCATAAATGCCGTCGGTAAAAACACCGCAATTAGAGTAAAGGTGGTCGCGACGACTGCCAAGCCAATCTCGTCAGCCGCTTCCATCGCGGCTTCATAAGGGGTTTTGCCCATACGCAAATGGCGAATGATATTTTCAACTTCTACAATCGCATCATCGACCAGTACGCCGATGACCAGTGATAGTGCCAGTAATGAGATAATATTAAGGCTAAAGCCAAATAAGTACATACCTAAAAAAGTAGGAATGACTGACAGTGGCAACGCTACCGCCGCTACAAAGGTCGCGCGGATATTGCGTAAAAATAAGAATACCACGACTACGGCAAGCAAACCGCCTTCTATCAACATACGTAAAGACGCTTGATAATCCTCGGCAATTGGCGTGGCTCTATCGTAGACTTTTTCAATATCGATATTGCCGATATCGGCTGACAGCTTGGCAAGCTCAGCATCAACCAGCTCCATGACCTCAACCTCACTGGCACCGCGTGAACGGGTGATATTAAATGCCACCACGGTTTCGCCATCTAGCTTGGCAATCGAGCTTGGGTCAGCGGCGCCATCGGTGATTTGCGCCATACGTCCGAGCGCTTGCGTACCACCTGTCGGCACAGCAACTTGTAAATTGTTTAAATCACTGGCGCGCTCAACCGCCCCAAGCACACGAATGGTCTGGGTGGTTTTGCCTACTTCTGCTTCACCGCCTGAGCTGTCTTGCTGAATACCGGTGATTTGATTGGATAACTGAGTGATAGAAAGCTTAAGACCACTTAGAGTAATAGGGTCAGCGGCAACCGTAATCTCACGCTGCAAACCGCCGATACGGCTGACGGTACTGACACCCGGTATATCAGAGAGACGCTTGGTGATGGTGTCATCGACGAACCAAGATAAATCCTCCACATTCATATTTTCAGAGGCAACAGAGTAGGTAACGACGGGGAAACCTGACGTTGAAACCTTGGTAATAATAGGATCATTGGCAGCGGCTGGTAAATCGCCACGTACCTCACCGACTGCCGAGCGCACATCGTCGACCGCTTCTTGAATGTCTTTTTCTAAGACAAACTCGGTGGCGATAGTCGCTACGCCCGTCTGCAGGGTGGTGCGAATATGTTTGACACCCTCAATACTGGTGAGCTTATTTTCCACCTTTTTTGCAATATCGTTTTCGAGCTGTGATGGCGCAGCACCCGGTAAAGTGACCGTGACCACCACCGCTGGCAGGTCAATGTCAGGAAACTGCTGCACCTTCATTTGCATAAAGCCGTAGATGCCGCCCAAGGTCAGCAGCACAAATAGCAAAATGGCAACTAAGGGATTTCTAATCGAGTAAGCGGAGACATTTAAACTCATGAGCGCGCCTGCGTGGCTGTGCCAGTGCTTGCGGCGGTTGCCGTTTTACCAGCTTGGCTACCCGATTTATCATTGGCTGTATTTAAACCATCAACAACTCGCACCAAGTCGCCATCGTTTAAGAAGCTACCGCCTTGCTTTACCAGTCGGCTTTCTGCAGGTAATGGCTCTGTCAGCGCCACACTATCACCAAAGCGCTCACCTAAGGTCACGCGTTGTTGTTTGATACGGCCAATGTTTTGACCGTTTTGACTATTAACATTAGTCACTAGCATCACATAATCATAACCATCATTACTAACAATGGCGCTATTAGGCACGGTTTGGGCGCTGGTGCTACCCAATAAAAACTCGCCTGTTTGATACATGCCAGCGCGTACTTTTGAGTTAGCAGCAAGACTGGCATAGATGGTGATTTGGCGGTTATCATCAGCAGTTGGTGCAATGCGGCTGACTTGCCCCATAACAGAATCGCCACCCGGTAAGCTGACGCGCACAGGCGTGCCGACATTGACTTCGCCGAGAAGCTTAGGATCGATATCCGCGCGCCATTCCAAAACACCGCCTTTAATAATGGTAAATAATGGCTCGCCACCAGCGACCATACCGACCTCAGCCATTTTTTCACTGATGACACCGTTGACCGGTGCAACCACATTGGCATTATTGACACTTAAACGCTGGGTACTTAGGCGCGCTTTAGAGGCTTGTAATGCCGCCTGTGCTTGCAGTTTAGAGGTGCGATAGCGATCCGCTTCTTGTCTACTGATGGCATCAATCTCAATCAGCGGCAAGACACGAGCGGCATCGGCAGTCGCATTGGCAAGCGTTGCTTCTGCTTCGGCAACATCGGCCTCAGCTTGCAAGACTTGCTGCTCCATGGCATCGGTATCAAATATCGCCAGTACTTGCCCTGCTTTGACGCGATCGCCCTCCTCGACCAATATACGCTCGATAGCAACGCCGTTTACTTTGGCACTGACATTAGCGACATCTTTAGCGTTGATGGTGCCATCAGCACTGAGCGTGTTACCAATACTGTCTTGGCTTGGCGATACTGTTTCGACCGATAACACCGCTTGCGCGCTGCTGGCATCGTCTGGGTTTGCGCTAGCGTTTTGCACACTGTTAGCAGCTGGCGACTCATTGCTCACCGCTTTATCACCGCCCCAGTACTTGCCGACCAATACCCCGATTACAAGCACGATAGCCAATACCGGCAACAACCATAAGGGAAATTTCGACCTTGGTTTAGGCGCTCGTCCATCCGCTTGGCGGTAAGGTGGTAGCTCAGATTCAACTGGCAGCTTGTGGTCTTCAACATCGCTCATGATAACTCTCTGTCAATACAGGCAATTAGAAATGGTATAAGAAATATAATGTTAGAAACATAATAGGAAAAAAAACAGACTAGCGTCAATCAAAGCCGCCTAATAAAGCCATACAATAAACAATAGGGTTATGCGTTTTAAGCTTAAAAAAAGAGCAGCTTATAAATACTCTACCCATGCTCACAGTCAACCTTTAACCCGCGCAGCACTATTTATGATTACATTAGTCTGTAAATTTATTGAGGATAGCATATATCAAGTCATCATCTTATTTTTATATATAGTGTCTTAGGTTCGTAAGTTTAGCGTCTACTAAGAATAGGCTAATGTAAAAAATCTCAATGTAACCATGAGAAAAGCAATAAACCAGCAGAAATACGCGTCCATGAAATTGAATAGATAGAGATACTCTTTATAACTTATAACCAAAGAAACACAACGCACACCCCTAAGAATAAGAATATGCGCTATGTTTATTAAGTCCTGAATTTTTTATAAAGTGTTTATTAGAAACGATAGCCAACACCAAGGAAGGTAATATAAGGGTCAATATCGAGGTTAGACTTTGCTCGAATCAACTCTTCATTCTTATCGTTTTTGACTGTAATCGTCGTATCACTGTCCAGCTTTGCATAGGACACAGAGCCTACCCCAAACCATTTGTCATTAAAGTCATAGGTAGCACCAAGCGTAACGATAGGCGCAAAAGCACTGTCAGCCTCAACATCCACGCTCATCCCTTGACTGGATTTCACATTTTCGAGTGCAGCGCCCGCTTTGCCATCTTTAATATTTTGAATTTGGTGTCCAGCCCTTTCTAAATCTTTACGAATACCATCATTTAGCTCAATGTCATCAAAATAGGCATACATAACCCCAGCACCGACATAAGGGCGAAATTTATTGACCCCAGATTTGCCGAACTGATATTGCACCCCTGCGGCCGGTAGCCATGCACGAGCACTAGAAGCCACACCATTACCTTGCTCTAAATCAGTAATCGGTATATCCTTTGAAATTTCAAAATCACCTAATAGGGTGCCTGCGATACCGTCCGGACTGACCGTACCCTTTAATGGTGCATATACCTGCCCTTGACCTAAGATATCGACTTTGGGCGGTATGCCAGCTTTGACCTCAACTGACCAATGATCATTCAGATAATAATTAAACAACAAGCCAAACGTATCGACGTCATCGGACTCAAGCCCTGTACCAGCACTGGTCCAGCTTTCTAAGCCGTTAATTTTGGTCGTACCAGAGACGTCGCCTAATACAGGAACTTTGGATAAATCCGTCTCAGCACCTAAACCCTTTAATGTGCCATCTATAAATCCAAAACGATCTTGGTCTTTAATCAAAACCTCTCTGACCGTTTCGACCTTTACGCTGCCATTATTAGCAACTGTGCCGTCTTTGATGGCAGTGGTATTTTCTAAGGGGTTGGCTTGGCTTTGCCTTGCGGAGAGGCATGTAACCAGCCAGCAGAGACAGAAAAGCGTTTGAAGCTACCATCGGTTTTAAAGTAATCAAACTCAGCAACAGCAGATTGGCTAAATAATAATGGCGTTGCAATGGCGCAAGCGAGGGTTAACATCTTTTTCATGAAACATCCTTGTTAATAAATTCAGGCCGTGAATTAGAAGCATGAATGGCACAGCAATCACTAAACAGATTAGATAATGTTGGCAGTATTCAGCCGTCACACTCTCATTCTAACGTCCTGTTAGAATCGGTAAAACAACTAGAAATGCGCGAATTTTAAAGACTTATCGTGATAAAAATCGCCACATTCTAGTAAACGCATGGAAGACGCTTTGGCAATCCACTGCCGTAAACTGCCACACTCTAATTGTCATATCAAGGATGATTCCAGAACAACCAAGTCAATATTGGTTGACAAAAATTAAACACAGCATTGGTTTTTTTCAAAAGACTACTTATAAAAACCGCAAAGAAAAGCCATTATTCCTAGAAGAATAATGGCTTTTCTTATGTCAATCAGTAATAGAAGACTTCTTGCGTCAATCAGTATTAAGCATTGGTATAGCGACTGGCCTCTGGCATCCAGCGGTGGATAAGTTGGCTAACATCCGCTTTACGTGTTGGGTCAGAAATAAGATGTTTTGCTAAGCGCTGCGCAATAGCAAATAATTGCTCATCACGGATAAGATCGGCCAGATAATAACCGACGTTACCGGTTTGGCGTTTGCCTAACAGCTCACCAGGGCCGCGTAGCTCTAAGTCTTTTTGCGCAATAACAAAACCGTCGGTACTTTCGCGCAGCACGTTTAAGCGCTCCGTGCCCGTCTCTGATAACGGCTTTTGGTATAATAGTACGCAGAAGCTTTTGGTCGAACCACGACCAACGCGCCCACGTAATTGATGTAATTGCGATAACCCTAGCCGTTCGGCATTTTCGATGACCATTAACGACGCATTAGGTACATCAACACCCACTTCGATAACAGTAGTGGCAATCAGTAAATCAAGATTACCAGTCTTGAATTCTTGCATGATGGCTTGTTTGTCAGCGGACTTCATTTTGCCATGTACCAAGCCAATGCGAATATCCAAGCGCTCATTTAAGTCTTCATAAGTCGCTTCTGCCGCCTGCGCATCGAGCACACTGGATTCTTCTACCAATGAGCAGACCCAATACGCCTGCCTGCCTGCTTCACAATTGACCGCAATACGCTCAATGACTTCATCGCGGCGGTTACGGTCAATCGTCACCGTGGTAATTGGCGTACGCCCCGGTGGCAACTCATCGATGATGGAGGTATCCATATCGCCGTAAACGCTCATCGCGAGCGTACGCGGAATCGGTGTTGCCGTCATAATTAGCTGATGCGGCGTGCTATTGGCTACGCCTTTATTGGTCAAGGCCATACGCTGCTCAACACCAAAGCGGTGCTGCTCATCAATAATAACCAAGCCCAATTTAGCAAACTGTACCTGCTCTTGAAATAGTGCATGGGTGCCAACGACCACTTGTACCGTATTTTCCGCCACTGCCGCTAAGGCTTCGCGGCGCTGCTTTGCCGTTTGTTTACCAGCGAGCCAGCCAACGCCGACCCCTAACGGCTCAAACCAGTTTTTAAAATTCACCAAATGCTGTTCTGCTAAGATTTCTGTTGGTGC
The DNA here is from genome assembly GCF_027919975.1 of Psychrobacter sp. ANT_H3. Taxonomy (NCBI): domain Bacteria; kingdom Pseudomonadati; phylum Pseudomonadota; class Gammaproteobacteria; order Moraxellales; family Moraxellaceae; genus Psychrobacter; species Psychrobacter sp. ANT_H3. Next base: position 56,984 of record NZ_JAQISM010000024.1, read on the forward strand.
CATGACCGCCACCTGCCAGCCACTATCCAATGCATAACCCGCCGCTCCTGCCGCAACCAAGGTTTTACCAGCCCCCACATCGCCTTGTACCAGTCTTAGCATCGGAATAGAGGTCGCCATATCAGCCGTGATATCTTTCATGACTCGTTGCTGCGCACCGGTTAAGTCAAACGGCAGCGCCGCAAATAGCTTATCCGTAAGTGGGCTATTCATAGTACATTTAGGCGCTTTATACTGATGTAATTGCTGACGGCGATACAATAGGCTAAGTTGATGCGCGGTCAGTTCTTCAATGATTAAACGCTGACAAGCCGCATGGGTACGGGCACTTAATTGCGTCAGCAGCTGATATTGTCGCCCTGCATCGGTATAAGTCGGCGGCGTATGCAGCAATACTAAGGCTTCAAATATGGTTAAGTTATAGACGTTATTATTAGCAATATCATTAGCAGTGGCTGTATTAGAGTCATTATTTACGCCATAAATAGAGGACGCAGCTCTATTTACACTATTGTTAATAGAATTGTCAGGCACACTACGCGCGAGGGTTGAAAATATATCGTCTGGAAAATCATGTTCCGCAATTGCTAATTTAGCAGGCTCAAAAGGTACTAACGGTAAATCAGCGACCACGGCAAAGTCAGCTGGCGTAAACAAAGTCATCGGTAAACCTTGAGTACGAACCGTTTGCAGCGCAAGCTTAATTAGCGTGCGCAGCTTATTTTGATGTAAGCCTTTCACGCTAGGATAAATCGGCTGTAAGCCTGTATTAACGACGGCTTCATTGCTACTAATAATCTGATACTCAGGATGATGTATCTGCTTACCGTAACGACTCACCTTTACTTCACCAAATAATTGCAGCTGTGTGCCAAGACTCATCGTTTGCGCAAGACCTTGATATACCTTAAAAAAACGCAGCGATATGGTGCCAGTCTCATCATCGACCACCACCGTCATGCCACTACGCTTGGTATCAACATGCACCACTCGCCCTGTAATCAAGGCAGCTTGCCCATGTGCCACATCGGCTATCGATACCAGTCGGCTACGATCTTCATAATCACGCGGCAGATGCAGCAACAAATCAAAAATGCGCTCAATGCCTAATTGGGCCAATTGCTCGGCCACTTTTGGTCCCACACCCGCCAGCGCCGTCACCGGCATATCAAGCGCCGAAACGGGCATATCAGACCTCATGTGGTCTGATGGATTCACTGTCGCGTGTTTAACCGATATGGGCATCAATAATCCTAACGATGTTAAGGTAAATATTATTTAATCAACTGTACTTTTTAACGTCTATTTTTTAAAGTCTGAGCCGTCTTATAAAAGCTATAATCAGCAACCTGCTATAAAACACTCAGTCATTATGATTATAACTGACAAGCTACTTGCTTATGCTAAGCTATTTAGCGATACGGCGTCTAGCTGATTTCTGAGTAAGCTATTGATGAATGGCTTATCGTATAACCATTTATTCCTCTATGACGATTTTTGCTAAGGTTTTTTATGTTTTTATCTGCTAACTATTACCCATATCGTCATTTATCACGATTACTGCGATTCAGTATGCTTGGCATATTGGGATTGTCTATGAGTGCTTGTCAGAGCCTGACGCCAGCTAGTGAGACAGTCACGCCTATAAACAATCAACCAAAAGTCGCCCTAGTCTTAGGCGGCGGCGGTGCCAAAGGCTTTGCCCATATCGGCGTGATTAAAGCGTTAGAAGAAAATGGTATCACACCGACGCTAGTGGTCGGTACCAGTGTCGGTAGCTTGGTTGGCAGCTTATATGCCAGTGGTTATAATGCCAAGCAGCTTGAGCGCTTAGCGTTAAATACTTCTGATAGTGAATTGACAGATTTCACTTTATCCAACCAAGGCTTTATCGAAGGTATTAAGCTTAAAAACTTTATCAATGCAAAAGTAAGCGGACGCGCTATAGAGGACTTTCCTATCAGCTTTGCCGCGGTTGCTGCCGAAAAACACACGCTAAAAAAGGCAGTTTTTAGCAGTGGCAATGCCGGACTTGCGGTACAAGCATCCTGTAGTGTGCCTAATATTTTTATTGCGCCGCGCATTCCTGAACAAGTCGGTAAAAAATATATCGATGGCGGCGTGGTCAGCTTAGTACCGGTTGATACCGCGCGTGACTTGGGTGCCGATATTATCATCGCCGTTGATGTCACGGCTGCTAATGTTAATAGTTCCGCCAGCAATAAAAAACCGACCATCAACTCATTAACCAGTTTTTGGGGCTTTCTTGAGAGCAGCGTTATCGCAAATGCCGCCGCAACTGGCACTGATTCCAGTCAAGCAAGTAGCAGTCGTACTACATCGATGCGCCGTGAGCGTGATCGCGCTGATATTATCATCACGCCAAATGTTGCTCATATTAGCTCAATCGATACCAGCCAGCGCAGCACTTTGATGACAGCTGGTGCGCAAGCCACCACCCCGCAAATTGCTGCCATTCAACAACTTATTAAAGACAAAGCACTGAAAGACAAATCGCAGAGTAAATATGCAACGCTTTAGCAGCTTCTTAATTGATAAATGAACGGCAAATATGATCAAAACAACTTAAAGGCTACAGTACTGCCGAAGCTCAAAAAAATGACAATAAAAAAGCACCGCAGTATTCACTGTGGTGCTTTTTTAATGCAGCAAGTATTAAATAAATACTAAAAAAGGAGTTTATTTAACACGCGCACGATATTTAACCACGACGGTGTCATTAAGACCAACGCCTTCTAAGTCCCAACGTACCGCTTTATAGAATTTTAATGGGATTTCTTGCAATTGATTATCAACCTTGCCACGTAACGGCATACGAGCAAAATTACTGCCATCGGCACTGCCATATGGGAAATCAGGAGATACGGCACGTAGCAATTCTACTTGCTCAGGAATACTCATGGTAACCGTCATTTTACGGACGCGATCGGCATTGGTATTGGTAAAGTAGCCTTGATACTCTAAGACGTTACCTGACTGCAAGCGCGTATTGGCATTGACTGGTACGAGCAGTTCCTGACCATTGGTATCGACACTAATGAGTGACGCAGTAATTTTGCTATTAACCGCTTGCGCGTTTGAGCTACTGCCTTGGTTGGCATTTGCTTGCATTGCCACTGAATTATCAACGGCTTGTTCTGGCGTTGGCAACATCGCTGATGCCTGCGTCACTGCCATCACCCCAACGAGCGTACCGGCGACAACATGAAATAAGCGGTGTCCGCTCCACGCACTGAACGGGTTTGCAAAATGGTTACTTTTCTTCATGACATTCATTATCCCTAGTTAATGTATCGATAAAACAATCTTGTAATAAAAATCCGCTAATACAACAATGTGTAGATAAAACCATATAGTTATAAAACGCGTCAATACAACACGTAAATAAAACACGTCAATAAAATAATACTGCTAAGCAACCATCTGATTGCACACACTACTATTTTATTGCTTAATTTTTTAGCTTAGCCATCATCATATATCGTCATCGTGATGAATGTTAACTTTTTACCATGACTATTTTTAGCGATGGTTATTTTTATCAATTATCTGTGTAAGCTATGACTAAAGCAATAGCGCTTAGCATAACAAAAAGCGTTTGGCGGTACACTAATCCCGTGTTGAGGTTGTGTATATCATCTATTTACTACCAAGACTTCTTAACGCGACTGAAATAAAAGATAGCTCATAACGGCGTTTTTTGCTATGGTAATTCATTAGCGACAGGCTTTTGCTGTCACGCTCCTTTTCTTATTCTAACGATTATTGCTCCCATTATGACTACTAGCGCCATGCCACAGATTAACCCTGAATACGTACACTGGTTCCGTAACTCTGCCCCTTACATTAATACCCATCGCGGTAAGACTTTCGTGATTATGTTTGGCGGCGAGGCGGTCAATCATCCCAATTTCAGTACCTTGATTCATGACTTTGCTTTATTGCACAGCTTGGGCATCAAGCTGGTATTGGTACACGGGGCGCGACCGCAAATCGAAAAAAACCTCAAAGACGCAGACATTGCCTCGCCATTGCATCAAGATATCCGCGTGACCCCGCGCGTCGCCATGCCGTCTATTTTACAAGCCGTTGGCGCGATTCGTTTGCAGATCGAAGCCCAACTATCGATGGGTTTGGCAAACTCACCCATGTATGGCTCGCGTATCGACGCGGTTTCGGGTAATTTTGTCACCGCCCGTCCTTATGGTATACGTGATGGCGTTGATTATCAGATGACCGGTGAAGTGCGATCAATCGATGTTGAAGCCATTAAAAACAACCTTTTGCATGACCATATCGTAATTTTAGGCTCTATGGGTTATTCAGCGACTGGTGAAGTCTTTAACTTATTGGCTGAAGACGTTGCCCTTAGTGCCGCTGTGGCGCTTGGTGCCGATAAGCTGATATTCTTAGGCGAAGAAGCCGGTATCAATCATGATAATCGCTTACTACGTGAGATGATTCCAAATGAAGTCGACCGCTTCTTACGTGACCGCGATTTAAACTGTGAGATTAATTACTTCTTAAGCTGCGCCAGTAATGCGTGCCGCCAAGGGGTTCATCGCACCCATATTATCTCTTATGCCAAAAATGGCGCGCTCCTCGAAGAGCTATTTACCCGTGATGGTTCTGGCACCTTGATTAGCCATGACCCGTATGAAGAGATTCGCCGTGCCAATATTGACGATGTGGTCGGACTGATTGAGCTATTATCACCGCTAGAAGAACAAGGTATCTTGGTCAGCCGCTCACGCGAGCGCTTAGAACAAGAGATTGATAACTATAGTGTCATTGAACGTGACGGCATGATTTTAGGCTGTGCGGCACTTTATCCGTTGGATGCAGATTCAGCAGAAGTCGCTTGTGTGGCGGTACATCCTGAATACCGTAGTGGCAGCCGCGGTGCTGACTTGCTGGCATTTTTGGAGCAACAAGCACGCAGCCATGGTCTGCACAAGTTATTTGTGCTGACCACTCGTACCGCCCATTGGTTTGTCGAGCAAGGCTTTGCGGAAGTTGAAGCAAGCGCATTGCCTGAAGCCCGCCGTGAGAAATATAATAACGGTCGTAACTCTAAAGTGTTCCAAAAGACTTTGTAATTTAAAAAACTCTATAAGCCGCGAGTTAATTGGTTAGTTAGCCCTTCATTCATTAATCAATTGATAATTAACCTTTAACTGCCGCACACGAAAAAGCCCTCATAATGTATGAGGGCTTTTTATTTTTTATAAGCGCTTTCTTATAACCATTTTTTTATAACCACTTTGGGTTAAAACAGTTAAAAGTCTAATAACGCCTTATTTTACTTTTAATAGCTCAACGGTAAAGATAAGCGTGCTGTTTGGCTCGATACCGGCGTTACCCGCTTCGCCATAAGCGATGTCAGATGGGATATAGAACTCGTATTTACCGCCCTCTTTCATCAACTGTAAACCTTCCGTCCAACCAGCGATGACTTGGTTTAGTGGGAATTCGATTGGCTCACCGCGCTCATAAGAGCTGTCAAATACCGTACCATCGATCAATTTACCTTCGTAGTTGACTTCAACCACGTCGGTTGCTTTTGGTGATTTGCCAGTACCAGCGGTCAATACTTTATATTGTAAGCCAGAAGCGGTGGTTTTCACGCCAGCTTTCTTGCCGTTCTCTGCTAAGAATGCCGCACCTTTGGTTTTATTTTCGCCAGCTTTAGTTTCCATATCTTTCACAAACTTCTCTTCTTGTTCTTTTTGATAGGTCATCAATACTTCTTGCATTTGCTCTTGCGTCAATGCTGACTCTTTGCCTTCATAGCCGTCACGGAAGCCTTTTTCAAAAGTATCAAGATTAAGATCGCCGACCGCTTCTTTATTACCTTCTGCCATCATATAACCCAAACTGTAACCCACTTTTTCATTGGCTGGGCTTTTTTCAGTTACTGAAACGCTTTTGCTGGCGGTTTCTTGATTACCATTGCTGGCGTTACAGCCGGTGATTAATAACATCGCACTAGCAAGGGCGCTAATGCTTAAGGTAGTAATTTTTTTCATAGAATACTCTCAGATTATAAGGATAGTGGCGAGATGTCACATTCTTCTATCATAACAAATCTTAGTTTTAGGAGCTATGATTCCCGTGAAATTATCGGTCAAATGTACAGTCTATGTTAATATTTGCCGCAAAAATAACAACTTATCACACAACTATAGTAAGCAGTTAAGCTTTCTGTCTTTAAATCCTTCATTACATCAGCTAAGCTAAATTAGTTAAGGTATGAAGTAACAGAACGTAGTTTTTGTTAACAATTGACATAAAGTGTTGATTGTTCTCTGTTTAGAAACGCTTTTTAAATAATTTAAATCAAAAATACTAATAATTAGGTATGTGTTTCCTGCAAATAATCCTGTTTCTATTTAATAGCGTGGATTATTTGTCGGCTGATACATGAACATTCAAGGAGGACAGGATGAATCCAATGTATACATCGTTCAACGGTTATCTGGGTGGCCCTATTGGCTCCATCATCGGCGCTATTCTAATTTTTATCATTGGCTGGCTTGTGGCACTGGGTATCGCCGCTCTTGTACGCGGTGTATTATCGAAGATAAATCTCAACCAGCGTATGAATTCTTCTACGGGTAAAAGCTACGATTTAGAGGGTATTATCTCCAAAATCGTTTTCTGGTTTATTTTCATCATCGCCATCGCTGGCGCGTTAAGTCAATTAAATCTGAATTCTATCTCAACCCCATTTGCTAATATGGTCAACCAAGTCTTGACCTTTATACCGAATATCATTGCGGCGGTTGCCGTTGGTGTGGTTGGTTGGGTTATTGCCACCGTTGCTCGTACAGCAATTAACGCAGCGTTAGCAAAAACCTCGATGGATGAGCGTTTAAGTGCCAAGGCTGGCGTAAAGCCAATGAGCAGCACCATTGCTGATATGGTTTACTGGTTTATCCTGTTGATTGTATTGACCATGGTACTTGGTCAGTTAGAGCTTGATGGTTTATTTGCACCATTGACTAATATGGTTGATAAAATATTCAGCTTTATTCCTAATATCCTTATCGCTGGTGTGGTCTTTGTGGTGGGTTATATCATCGCCAAAGTCGTACGCGGCATTGTGACCAACTTAGTTTCTACTTTTGATGTACAGAAGCTCGCAACCAAAGCAGGATTAAGCGAACAAAACAGCTTGCCTAATATCGCAGGTTCATTAGCATTTTTAGTGGTTATCATTCCAACGATTATTGCGGCTTTAAATGCCTTAAAAATCGATGTGATTGCTCGCCCTGCGACCAATATGCTTAATAAAATCATGGAAGCATTGCCGAATATCTTTATGGCAGCGGCGATTTTAATCGTCACCTTCTATGTCGTACGTATGGTTGCCAACATCATCAAAGGTCTACTTGAAAACACTCAAATTAATCAGTTGCCTGCGAAAGTTGGTTTAGAGCAGACGATGGGCGATAAGAAAATCTCTGACCTAGTGGGTTATGCGATTATCTTCTTTGCGATGTTGTTTGCTGCTATCGCTGCCGCTGATTTACTAGGTTTTGAGCCTATCTCAGCCATCATCACCATGTTTATCGCGTTTGGTGCCAACATCATCCTCGGCGCGGTCATTCTGTTTATTGGCTTTTGGCTTGCCAACATCATCGCTGGTGTCGTTGAGCGCTCTGAGCAAGGTTCACAGTTCTTAGCAAACATCGTACGTGTATTAATCATGGGCTTAGTATTGGCCATGGGTCTAAAAGCGATGGGTATTGCTGACTCTATTGTTAACCTCGCATTTGGTCTAACCTTAGGTGCAGTTGCGGTAGCGTTTGCTCTATCGTTTGGTCTTGGCGGTCAAGAAGCAGCAGCTCGCTTCTTACGCAAGATGCAGGATAAAATGGATAGAGAGCGTGATGAAGCAAAAGCGAAATCTGCTTTGACACCGAACTCGTCAACTCAAGATAAGTTTGCCGCGTCAGTTCGTGAGAATACGCCAAATGCAGCGAGCAACACGACCCCTGCATCAACCGTATCTACGACGCCTGCTGTCACCAGTACGCCAAATAACTTAAGCTCAAATACTGGTACGCCTAGCAACTTAGGCACAAGTAATGACTTAGATTCAAGAAGCGATTTGGGTTCTGAACCGGTTGATATCAACCACATCGAAACCGATGACAGTAATATCAACAATAATGGTTTCCCTACTGGCAACGACAATGATAATTTGAAATAACCTATCATTTAGTAATGGATAGTCGTTAACTTAAATAAAAAAGACAGCTTAGGCTGTCTTTTTTTTATGCTTACTGATTAAGCCTTTATTTAAGGTTCTTTATTCAAGCTTTCTTTATTTAAACTCGTCATTGTATGCCGAAATAATAGTCTTTAAGCCTATTCCTACTATAGTAGTAATTACTTTGAAATCGATACCAGTCGCACACAGCTATAACGTATCGTTTTTATTTTTGGCTTTGCTGCTGTAAGCGCTGAAGTTGCTTGCTCAGTTGACGCTCGCGCTGGCTCATGGCATCGACCGGCTGTATCCATAAGTCAATATCCATAAAGCTATCTTTATCCTCTGTGATAAAGTCTATTCCAAGCACAATAACGTGGTGCAGCTCAGCTATCGGTAAACGTGTGGCAACATCTAAAGCAATTTTCGCCAAGTTCGGTTGAATAGCTTTTTTGCTATGCTGTCCTTCTGCATCCTGTCCATAAAATATCAGCACATAGTGCCGACCTAAACGCTCATAGGAATGTTGATGGACGACATAGCCTTGTTGTTGCAGACTTTGCTGCTGCTTTGGATGCCGATATAAAGTACGAACCAGCTCATGGCGCGAAAAAAATGATTCATCTAGTATTTGCTGCTGCCAATGAGAAAGCTCTACTTGCTGCTCCCTGCCTTTTCTAGCAATAAACATTTCATTGACCATCGTTATCATTTGGCTGCTAAGCTGTGACCATAAAATAGCCGCTTGCTGCATGTGCTGCTGATACATCTGGCTAGTAGGACTATGATTTTTTTGTGCAAGCGCCATAGCAATCAGGGCGGCATTGGGCGCATCCTGCATACCATATTTAATCAGCGCATTGTCTATGGCGATAGCTTGGGTAAATAACGTTGAACTGTTTACGAAGTTATTAATCAACGCCTCTTCAGACTCAAAGCTTGGCACATGATTAATAGCACTCTGTTGCAGCTGCTCTAAGCGATATCTTAAAAATCGCCACAATTCGCATGGGGTATGAAGCGCAGTGAGTATCGATTGCCAGTCGTGCCAGCCAAATATTTGTAACAACTGCCCGTTATCACTCATATCTATAATTAAATCTTCCATAAAATAGCGGGCAGGAAAATCATGTTTTAAGCGTTTATATTTGCCATGCTGACTATCTTTGTCTGCAACATGGCTTGATTCCTCAATATCACTTTTAAACTGAATATCAAAGACCAACACTTCTATCGTTTGCGCTATATCGGCTTTTTGCCCAGATAAATAACCTTTATGCCATGCTAAGACTGCTTTAATAGCGGTCTTACGCACACTTTCGATATCAGCGGCAAGCATACCCTCAGGCAAATAAACCACCAGTTCTGACAACTGCAATTCACCTAAAGATAACTGGTAAGCCAGTTTTTGAGCCTTATATTGGATTTTATGTGTCGCTTCAAGTGCTTGTATAGCAGGCAATAGCATCTCTAACTTATCAGTCTGCACATAGCAGGCTAGCTCATTACCAAGATGAGGATTATCAGCAATCGCAGTAGTCGAATTTGACACAATTCCAACCTTTTAATATCGAATGTATATGGTGGCGTATGACTTGCAACGGATACAAAGCTTGTTAGCCTAATAATCCTGGCCATTACTTTTAGCAAAAGATTAAACAACATAAGCGCAATTATACACAGTCGCTTTCGTAGCAGTGAGTTGTTATGATGGCATAAAAGCAATCAAAGTTGCGCGAGCTTATCAAGCACCCTAGCGCAGGCTCAACGACTTTCTCTATATAATCACCATCATATGATAACAAGGACTGAACATCATGAAACGCTTTAAAGAAAAAACCGTTATCGTCACCGGTGCGGGCTCAGGTATTGGTCGTGCGACCGCCATTCGCTTTGCAAATGAAGGCGCAAACGTTGTTTTAGTTGGACGTACCGCTGAAACCTTGCAGGAAACCGCTGAAGCGTTTCCACAGGACCGAACTTGGATTCATACCGACAATTTTTTGACCGTCATCTGTGACATCAGCGTAGAAGCTCAAGTACAAGAAATGATGAAAAGAGTCATCGACAAGTTTGAGAGAATTGACGTTTTGGTGAATAATGCCGGTAAAGCCATACAAGGAAAAATCACCGAGCTGTCTTCTGAAGACTGGGAGTCGGCCATCGATGTGAATTTAAATGGCACGTTTTATGTTTGTCAGGCGGCGATGCCACATCTGATTGCCACCAAAGGCAATATTATCAATGTCTCGTCGCTGTCTGGCATCGGTGGTGACTGGAATATGGCCGCTTATAATGCCGCCAAAGCCGGTATCAGTAATTTAACGCGCACCCTAGCTTTAGATCACGGTGCAGATGGCGTGCGCGTCAATGCCGTCAATCCAAGCGTTACTAAAACCGATATGACCAGCGCCATTCAAGATGATAGCAGCAAAACCGATAAGTTTTTAGACCGCTGTCCACTTGGCCGTCTTGCCGCTCCAGAGGAAGTTGCCGCTGCCATTACCTTTTTGGCGAGCGATGATGCGTCTATGATTACTGGGGTGAACTTGCCCGTTGATGGCGGTGTCAGCGCATCTAATGGTCAGCCGCATTTCTAAACAGAAATTTAATTTAGTTCAAATCTTATCACTTTAACGTTAAAAAAAGCCCCTGATATTTTGCTATCAGGGGCTTCTTTACTATAGATAATTAGTAATAAGACGATACTTAGTAATAAGAAGGGTAGATTTTAATCAATCTGCTTATTAATATCCTGTAAAGGCTGCGATAAACGCTCGGGATGTCTGGGTATCACGCCTTGATACTGGGCATAGATTTTTGGTAAATCAGCATCGATATCACCGCTAGGATAAACCAGCGACATAAAACGTATCTCTTTGGTCTTATAATCCATCGCCACGGGCAAAATTGGCACACCAGCACCTACTGCCAAATAATAAAAGCCCGATTTCCAGCTTTCGGTATATTGCCGCGTACCTTCTGGCGCTAAACCCAAAAATAGCGGCTTACCAGTTTTGAATTTATCGATACTCGCTTGCAATACCGAGCCTTTATTACCGCGATCGATAGGAATAACCCCTATCCAATTTAATAGCTGCGCAAATAATGGCACTTTAAATAGCGTATGCTTGCCCATAATACTGATTTTTAAATCTAGGGCAAATAAGCTTGGTATCGCATAAATACCATCGACGTTAGAGGTATGCGGTAGCGCTAAAACCACGGCCTGCGGTATGTTTGGAATCTCACCAACCGTACGCCAACCAGCGGCCTTTAATAACGCTGATGCGATAATTGGCGCAGCTTTATTACCACGCCTTGGGACCAAATTACCCAAATGTTTCTTGCTTAATGTCGGGAATACTTTTGAGCGCGTAGGCTTAGAAGCAGTTGATTTAGAACGGTTAAATAGCTTTGATGTCATAACGGCACCATGTAATAAAAGATAGCTACATAATAACATTAAGCTTGTGCCGCTTAGCTGAATTTTGCAGGCTTTTATTACCTGATAGCTTACTCAATTATTTAGATATATGAACATATATAAATAAAGCCTATAAAATCGACGCCTATTCCTGCTCTCTCATCACTCTTTAGGAAATATCGGCTAAGTTACCTTTGTTCTCAAGCCAAGACTTACGATCTGCCGCGCGCTTTTTAGCCAATAGCATATCCATCACACTATTGGTCAATACCATATCATCCATATCTAACTGCACTAGACGGCGAGTATCACGGTTCATAGTGGTCTCACGCAGTTGCTCTGCGCTCATTTCACCCAAGCCCTTAAAGCGCGTAATTTGCGCTTTCTTATTGCCCGGTACATTGGCCAAAATATGCGCAAGCTCAGGCTCATCGAGCGCATAATGCACCTCTTTACCGACATCGACACGATATAAAGGCGGCATCGCCACAAATAAATGACCAGCATCTACCAAGGCAGGGAAATGCTTGACAAACAGGGCGCAAATCAATGTAGCAATATGCAGACCATCAGAGTCCGCATCCGCTAAGATACATACTTTGTCGTAGCGCAGCTCAGACAAGTCATCTGACGCTGGATCGACGCCGATAGCAATCGCAATATCATGAATCTCTTGACTTGATAAAACGGTATCTGATGATACTTCCCACGTATTTAAAATCTTACCGCGCAGCGGTAATATCGCCTGATAATGACGATCGCGCGCTTGCTTGGCACTACCACCCGCAGAGTCACCCTCTACTAAAAACAGCTCTGCGCCATCACGCAAATCACCACGACAGTCTGCTAACTTACCCGGCAATGCAGGACCTTGCGTGATTTTCTTACGCGCGATTTTTTTCGCAGATTTTAGACGACGACCTGCTTTATTAATCGCCAACTCGGCAATTTGGGTACCCATATCAGCATGCTGGTTTAGCCACAAGCTAAAGGCATCCTTTGCCAATGTCTGCACCGCACCAGCCGCTTCACGACTTGATAAGCGCTCTTTGGTTTGACCCGAAAATTGTGGCTCAGAAAACTTAAGCGATAGGATATAGTTCACCCCATCCCATACATCTTCTGCCGTCAGCTTGACACTACGTGGCAGTAGATTATGAATATCACAAAACTCGCGTAAGGCTTCCAAGATACCGGTGCGTAGACCATTAACGTGCGTACCGCCTTGCGCAGTCGGGATAAGGTTTACATAGCTTTCTTGTACAGGCGTACCGCCATCGGGCAACCAAGATAATGCAAAGGTAATTCCCGCACGTTCACCTGCTTTGGCATTGTAATTATAATAAAACGGTGCTTCAGGTAAAGTCTCTAAACCATCTAGCTGCTCGTTTAAATACTCAACCACCCCATCAGTAAACTGCCAAACGACTTTTTCATTATTAATATCATCAACGAACTCAATCGTTAGACCAGCTGCTAACACGGCTTTGGCTTTTAGATTGTGCTTAAGCTGTTTGACGTTAAATTTAGGCGTATCAAAAAAGCTGCCATCGGCCCAAAAGTGTACTTTAGTACCGCGCTTACGTTTATTTGAGCTGATGGTTTCGGTTAAAGGTGTGACTGCTGCGCCATTCTCGAACGCCATCTCAAACTGCGTGCTATCACGCCATACCGTCACTTCTACTCGCGTCGATAGCGCATTGACGACGGAGATACCAACCCCGTGTAAGCCGCCCGAAACTTCATAATTAGACGTCGAAAACTTACCACCAGCATGCAGACGGGTTAGAATCAGCTCAATACCCGTTTGATTAAATTCGGGATGAATATCGGTTGGCATGCCGCGGCCATCATCTTCGACTGATAACGAACCATCGCTATGCAATTGCACTTTGATAACCTTCGCATAACCCGCCAATGCTTCATCGACTGAGTTATCGATAACTTCTTGCGCCAAATGATTGGGACGGGTGGTATCGGTATACATACCTGGGCGACGACGGACGGGCTCAAGCCCTTCTAAAACTTCTAACGATTGCGCATTATATTGACTCACAAATGCATCCTTAACTATTCATGTGCGATTAATTCTATTCGACCATTATAACGAAAAATAGCGACGGTAACGGTAATAGTCAGTCGCTCACGTCAGATAATGTCGTCTATTTAAGTTACTTGATATACCAAGTTCTCTATGAGTCTCTATATCAGTTTTATTTGAACTTAGAGCAAATTCCTTAACATCTCAATTATCATTGGCAATTGTGCTCCAAAGTCACTAAATCTGTGATCACCCCCGGCTTGCATCGTTACCGTCGCTCCCTGACTTTTATAAAACTGTTTAGATAGCTCAGGATTTAACAGCTCATCGCCTTCTTTGATTAATACAGAAATTTTATCAGGATAATTAATAGTGGATAGCTGATGCGCTGCAAACCATTGCAAATCTGCATGAGTAATATCCCACCCACCTGCTGTCGAATGAATTATCTGACTGTCTAAATCCTCTTCTTCAACATTATTTTTTGCAGCCGAATCCTTAGCAAAGCGCTGTAATGTTACATGCGGCTGCGTGCTAGGATTTAATAGTAGTGCTGGGCAGCCGATATGATTGCTGACCAAGGTAGAAAAATAACCACCTAATGAGCTACCGACCAATATTGTGTTTGACGATTTAAACTTCCCATCTTCAGCATGATTACCATTGCTATTCAAGTTTTCGATTAATAACAATATCTGATTGAAAACTTGATCAGGCGTCTTATTCAAATCAGGTCGCAATATATTGATATCAGAATGATACTGGCGGCAATAATCCTCTAACAACTTGCCTTTAGTAGAGTTCGCATCGCTGTCGAGCCCATGAATATAAATAACGTTCACGTATAATCTCACTTATTAATTTTGTTATGATTGCTATATATGAATAATAAAAACTCAGCATAGCATTACGTTAATAAAAACAGTAACAATAAAACCGCACATTATTATTCACTATTTGCGACATAATAGTGTTTTAGAATGAGATTAGGCACATTAAAGGAATAACGAAAATAGCAATGGAGCCGCCATGAATCAGCAGTTTGAGCTGTTCGAGATTGCCAATCCATGCATTGGTGTCTGTCAAAGCAATAAAAAAGGCTATTGCTTTGGCTGCTTACGTAGTCGACCTGAGCGTCAGTTATGGCATGAGATGACGACTGAGCAGCGCCGTGAGGTGCTACGGCTGGTCTCTGGACGTAAGCTGCGTATCGAGCAGATGAGACAGCGCAAAGGCGAGCAGTTAGGGTTTGATTTTGAAGAAGGGGTCGAGACGGGTGAGCTTTTCTAAAAAAAGCTTATGACAACGCACTACTAGGATACTAACTCTACAGTGAGTAAACGAGCGTGAACACCCAATAAACCGCAACCCCCG